>JAZQXK010000190.1:0-7141 GCA_045632785.1 Faecousia sp. | reverse complement strand
TTATCTTGCTTGAGGGGATTCGTTTGGCAGAGGTGTCCGAGGGTATCTATTTCTTAAATGCTGCTCCGCTGAATTTGGCGGGTGCAGATGGTTCACCGTGCAGAGCGGTGTTGATAGATACTGAAAGGTAAATTCCAATTTAGCGAAGTGAGTAAAATAAATAAAACTCGGTAACAGACCGAGGTACAAGCGATTAAATAAAGGCATCTTGTGGGAAGATAACCGTTTCCCTAAATCCGAACCCCTTACTAATTCCCATCTAATGAAACGGTCGAAAACGGGGTAAAATTAGCAGTAATTCCGTAACACAGTTTAACACTCAAAGTGCGAAAAAGCCTTGAAAATACGGGATTATCGGGTACAGGAAGTGACTCTACAACTGAGTTTCGAGGTCACTCCTAAGCGCAAGGCAGTGAGTTCGAGTCTCGCCGGGGGTGCCAGCAAAAATACCGAATTTCCCTGTTGGAGAAATTCGGTATTTTTGTACAAAGAAAAGACCACCCTGACGGATGGTCTTTTGCTTTGGCGGAGTGAGAGGGATTTGAACCCTCGCGCGCTTTTTAGACGCCTACTCCCTTAGCAGGGGAGCCCCTTCGGCCTCTTGGGTATCACTCCGAATAAAAGAACGAATTATGGGAGAATGTGGCGGAGAGAGTGGGATTCGAACCCACGGCTCATTGCTGAGTCACTGGTTTTCAAGACCAGCTCCTTAAACCGCTCGGACATCTCTCCGTTTCAGAAGACTTATACAGTTTAGCATAGATCAAACCTAATGTCAAGCACTTTTTTCCATGTTTGCAGTCTTCTTAGTTTTGCAGAAAGTCTTGACATATACCCCCGGGGGGTATATAATATAGACAGAAACTTGAGGAGGTATTCCTATGACAGAATGTCAAAGCTGCTCCTGCGGCAAGACAACCAAACGGATGCCGGAGGAATACAAAAGCCTTCTGAACCGCCTGAGCCGCATGGAGGGCCAGATCCGGGGCATACGGAATATGGTGGAAAACGACGCCTATTGCGCCGACATTTTGATGCAGTGCGCCGCTGTCAATGCCGCCATGAATGCCTTTAACCGGGAATTACTGGCAAACCATATTCGCTCCTGCGTTGCCCGGGATATTCGGGAGGGCAAGGACGAAACCATCGATGAGCTGGTAGCTACTTTGCAAAAGCTGATGAAATGAGGTGACTTGTTTGGAAACCTATAAAATTACCGGCATGAGCTGCGCCGCCTGCAGCGCAAGAGTAGAAAAAGCGGTTAAAAAGGTTCCGGGAGTGACATCCTGCGCTGTGAATCTGCTGACTAACTCCATGGGTGTAGAAGGAACGGCTTCCACCAAGGAGATCATAACAGCCGTTGAGGCCGCAGGATACGGTGCTTCTTCTATGGACACAAAAGCCCCGGCTGCCAAAAATGACAGCTTAAAGGATGAGCAATCCCCCCTTCTGAAAAAGCGGCTGATCGCTTCCCTTCTTTTTCTTGCTGTTCTCATGTACTTCTCCATGGGGCACATGATGGCAAACTTCCCCATCCCCGCATTTTTCCACAGCAACCCTGTAGCACAGGGACTTTTGCAGTTGATCCTCACCGCCATTGTTATGGTAATCAACCAAAAGTTTTTCATCAGCGGCTTTAAGGGTCTAATAAACGGCTCCCCCAATATGGACACTTTGGTTGCCCTTGGAGCAGGCGCATCTTTCCTATACAGCACCTATGCTCTCTTTGCCATGTCTGCCTGTCAGGCTGCCGGAGATATGGATGGGGCTATGGCCTATATGCATGAGCTGTACTTTGAGTCTGCGGCAATGATCCTAACGCTCATTACCGTTGGTAAGCTTCTGGAGGCAAGAGCCAAGGGAAAGACCACCAGTGCACTAAAAAGCCTCATGGATCTAGCGCCAAAGACTGCCACGGTGGAGCGTAACGGCAAGGAAGAATCCATCCCTGCGGAGAATGTCCAGGTAGGTGATTATTTCCTCGTCCGGCCCGGACAGAGCATTCCCGTAGATGGGCTCGTTTTGGAGGGTGAAAGCGCTGTAGATGAATCTTCCCTCACCGGGGAGAGTATTCCTGTGGATAAGCTGCCGGGGCACCGGGTTTCCGCTGCCACCGTAAACCAGTCCGGCTTCCTGCGCTGCCGTGCCACCAAGGTTGGGCAGGACACCACCATCAGCCAGATCATTAAAATGGTCACTGATACCGCTGCCACCAAGGCTCCCATTGCCAAGGTTGCGGACAAGGTTTCCGGAGTATTTGTACCCATAGTCATGGCGATCGCCCTGATCGCCTTTGGAGTCTGGTTGCTTGTGGGAGAAACTGTTGGCTTTGCTCTGGCAAGAGGAATTTCTGTTCTCGTCATTAGCTGCCCCTGCGCACTGGGTTTAGCCACTCCTGTTGCCATCATGGTAGGCAGCGGCGTGGGCGCTAAAAACGGCATCCTCTTTAAGACAGCGGAAGCCCTGGAGCAGACCGGCAAGGTAGGTGTTGTAGCGCTGGATAAAACCGGCACTGTCACGAAAGGTAAGCCCCAGGTGACCCACATTCTCACAGCCACGGGCATCACAGAACAGGAGCTTCTTTCTGCAGCCTGCGCTCTGGAAAGCCAAAGCGAGCATCCCCTGGCGAAAGCTGTCACTGCCTATGGTGTTGAACAAGGCACGAAGGCAGATGCGGTGACAGAATTCAAGGCGCTGCCCGGAAACGGCGTGACCGGCCTTTGGGACGGCGCAAGGCTTACAGGCGGCAGCATGAAATATATGGAGAAGTACCTCTCCTCTGAACTAAAAAAGGCTGCGGAGGGCTTTGCGGAACAAGGGAATACCCCTCTGGTGTTTGTTCAGGAGGATCGGCTGTTGGGCATCATTGCCGTTGCTGACACCATAAAGCCCGACAGCAAGCAGGCCGTGCAGGAGCTGCAAAACATGGGCATCCATGTAGTCATGCTGACAGGGGATAATGAACGAACCGCCAAAGCTATGGGCAAGCAAGCCGGTGTCAACGAGGTTATTGCCGGTGTTTTGCCTCAGGAAAAGGAGCGGGTGATCCGCAGGTTGCAGACCAGAGGTGCCGTTGCCATGGTAGGCGATGGCATCAACGATGCCCCCGCCCTGACCAGAGCCGAGGTAGGCATTGCCATTGGCGCTGGAACAGATGTTGCCATTGAGGCTGCTGATGTGGTACTCACCAAAAACAGCCTTTTGGATGTACCTGCGGCTATTCGATTGAGCCGGGCCACCCTGCAGAACATTCACCAAAATCTATTCTGGGCATTTTTCTACAATTCCATTGGAATCCCCCTGGCAGCAGGTGCATTTATCGCCCTTTGGGGCTGGAAGCTGAATCCCATGTTTGGAGCAGCAGCCATGAGCCTTTCCAGCTTCTGCGTGGTATCCAATGCTTTGCGGCTTAACTGGGTGAATATCAGAAGCGCAAAACACGACCATAAAATAAGACAAAAATCCAAAAAGGAGGACAAAACCATGACAAAGACTATGAAAATTGAAGGCATGATGTGCCCCCACTGCGAGGCCAGAGTGAAAAAGACTCTGGAAGCTATGGCAGAGGTTTCCGAGGCTCAGGTCAGCCACGCAAACGGCACTGCCATCGTCACTCTCAGCGCTCCTGTTGCGGACGAGGTGCTGAAAAAGGTCATCGAGGATCAGGGATATCCTGTTCTGGGAATTGAATAATCGGCACACCGGGCAGGGCGCGATCCTTGCCCGGTTTTCCCTTGCATTATTAAATTTTCATAGGATTTTTGTTGCATTTTGCACGCAGCTGTGCTACTATAGCACTGTAAATTGGAACACAACCAAGGAGGACGGGCATATGAAGCGATTGTTTGCCCTCTTTTTATCCTTAACCTTACTACTGATCCTTGCCCCTGTTGCCCAGTGCGCAGATGTTGCAGGGGTCTGCGGTGAGGATCTGATATGGGCCTATGACTACGATTCCGCCACCCTAACCATCTTTGGTCAGGGCGAAATGCCCGACTTCGGTTGGGATGAATGCCCCTGGAAAGACTACATGGACAGGATACAGGAAGTTATCATAGAAGATGGGGTAACAAATATTGGTGCTGCGGCTTTTTCCGGCTGTACACGGCTTCAAAAAGTGACCCTTCCCGAAAGCCTGACCCGGATCGGAAACAGTGCCTTTTATTGCTGCGAAGCTTTGCAGGAAATTAAGCTTCCCAAGAAGCTGGCAGGCATCGGTTACGGTGCGTTTAGCTTCTGCACCGGACTGAGCAAGCTGGAACTGCCCAAGACCCTACTATCCATTGCCAAGGATGCCTTTTTCATGTGCACGGCACTGGAAGAAATTCAGCTCCCCTCTAAGCTTCAAGTGTTGGGGGAAGGGGCTTTCTCCGGTTGCGATAGTCTAAAGAGCATCAAGGTTTCCGATGGCAACAAGTATTTTTCCAACGACCGGGACGGAAACCTTCTCAGCAAAGATAAGAAGACCTTACTGGTAGCAAGAGGCGCTGCACAAGGTTCTTTCGCCTTCCCCAAGGGACTGACAGCCATTGGGGCGTATGCATTTTATTATCACAAAGGAATTACTTCTGCGGTCATTCCGGAGGGAGTAACCACCATCGGAGCCTATAGTTTTGCAGGCTGCGAAAACTTATGCAGCCTGATAATTCCCCAAGGGGTTTCTATCATTGAAGGGTGGGCATTCTTTGACTGCCACAGCTTAAAAACTGTCACTGTGCCAGAAGGAATTACTGTTCTGGAAAACGGCACATTCTATAGCTGTTACGGGCTGGAATCAGTAACTCTTCCTCAAAGTCTTGTGGAGCTAAAGCCTGCGGTATTTGATTTCTGCGAAAGTCTGGTGCAGCTAATAATTCCTCATGGAGTTACCCGTATTGGCGAAAATTGCTTTGCCACCTGTTCTTCCCTGCGTCGTATCGTGCTGCCTGATGGGCTGACTCATTTGGGTGAAGCCGCTTTCTTAGGCTGCCGCAGTCTTATCTCAGCAGAACTGCCTCAAAGCCTGACTTACATAGGCGGCTACCTCTTTTCCGGGTGCAGCAAGCTGCGTAAAGTCACTCTGCCGGAGCGCATACAGGAAATCCCGGACGGAATGTTTGCAGACTGCCGGGCGCTTTCCCAATTTGCCCTTCCGGAAACAGTGAAAACTCTGGGACAAAGTGCTTTCGCAGGATGTGAAAACCTGAAAAGCATTTCTGTGCCCATGGCCGCAACGGAAATTTCTGCAGGTGCTTTCCAGGGTTGTGATGCCCTGGAAGATGTATACTATGCAGGCAGCCGTGAGCAATGGCAAGGTATTTCCATTGCAGATGATAACGTGCCTCTTGCAGAAGCCATGCTTCATTTAGCTGTTCCCGATGAAACGGAAGCTCCGGAAACAGAAAGCCCCACCGAGCCGCCCGCACCTACGGAAGAAGTCCCGGTCACTCCTGAGGAAGCTTCCGGAAGTTGGCTTTATGCGGGGCTGGTCTTGGGCGGTATCGCTTCGGGACTTGCGCTTGCCTGGTGGATCGCCAAAAAATCAGGGGTTCGCTTATTGAAGTAATGAGCGGGTCACATAAACCCACAGGCTGTTTTTGTATGCTTTTGGAAGGCCTGGGCAAAATAGCTCCAAAGGAGTGATTTGCCTATGAACATGAAACCGGAAGAATACAATGCCTATGTGAAGCGGTTTTGTCCCAGATCCCCTATTTTGAAAGACTGCATCCATGCCTTTTGGATCGGAGGACTGATCTGCACCGTTGGGCAGGTTTTTCTAAGCTGCTACGAATCCCTGGGCCTGGAGAAAAAGGATGCCTCCACTGCGGCATCCATGAGTCTGATCGTACTTTCTATTTTGCTTACCGGCTTTAGTATGTACGACAACATTGCCAAAACCGCAGGAGCGGGTACACTGGTTCCCATTACCGGCTTTGCCAATTCCATCGCCGCTCCTGCCATCGAGTTTCGCAGTGAAAAACTAATTACCGGCACTTGCGTAAAGCTATTTACAATTTGTGGGCCGGTGCTGGTGTTTGGACTGGCTGCTAGTGTGGTTTATGGGTTGGTTTACTGGATTACAACTTTGTTTTAGTGACTTGTCGTTGCTCTATGAATTTGCAGATGGTATAGCAGCATCACATATCGTATATACCTGCAAATTGTCCGAAGAATCATATTAGTGGAAGCGTGTGCCGATTGCGGGACACGCTTCTTGCGTTAAATATAAACGGAAAAAAAGGAATATTTTTTGCAATGAAACAGGAATTCCTTTGTCCATATAAGTGAAAGGCCTTTTAGAAAGAAGAAAGGAGTCGGCTATGGAAGACAAACAGATCATCGAGCTGTTTTGGCAGCGGTCAGAAAGCGCCATAACAGCGGCAGCGGATCGTTATGGCCCCTATTGCAGCAGGATTGCAGAGAATATATTGGGCAACAAAGAGGATGCTGAGGAGTGTGTGAGTGATACTTGGTTATCAGCCTGGAAATACATTCCCCCGGACAAACCGATATGCCTTGGGGCTTATCTGGGAAAGATCACACGGAATTTATCCTTGAACCGAGTGAAATACTATGCAGCCCAAAAACGAGGCTGCGGCCAAACAGATCTGGTGCTTTCGGAGCTGGAAGGGTGCCTACCGGCAGCAAACAGCATTGAGCAGGAAATGGATGAACATTTTTTGAAAGAAGCTGTGGAGCGATATCTGTATTCCTTACCTGCCCAGCGGCGCAATATCTTCATTCGTCGGTATTGGTACATGATGTCCGTAAAAGAAATTGCAAAGACATACGGCATGAGCGAAAGCAAAACCGCATCCCTACTGTTTCGGATGCGGAAGGAGTTAAAATCTTATCTTGAGAAGGAGGGAATATCTGTATGAGAAGCGAAAAATTGCTGAACGCTATTGGGAATATCAATGATACACTCATTACGGATGCCATGGCAATGCCTTCCAAAATGGAGAAGCCAAAAGTGGCTCGTTGGATCAAATACGTTGCGATGGCAGCTTGCCTGTGTCTAATATTCGTTCTTCCCATTGCAGCAGCACAGAGTGAATTATTGGTAGATATTTTTACGGACATGACCGGCTGGCATATTCAGGCAAAGGAGTATTTCACAGACCGGGATTTTTCCAAGGAAGTTCGCACCCTTGCAAAGGAA
>JAZQXK010000189.1:0-4229 GCA_045632785.1 Faecousia sp. | reverse complement strand
CAATATGAACACCAGCTCCATCCAGAAGGTGGAGACCAACCCGTTCGCCAGAGCAGATCTGGAGCATCTGCTGGTAATGGTGGATGATGATATGAAACTGGAGGCACTGCCCCAGACCAACTATATCAAAACCATCGTCAGCGCCGAGCTCCCCATGGATCTGGAACGCAAGGGCCAGCAGAGCTACCAGGGCAGCTTGAATGTCCGTTTTCTGGTGTTTGGTAACGGCACCATGAAGTCCCTCTATGACCGCAGCGAAGGATTCTTCCGGCGGCAGATCATCATTACCGTCCGGGATAAAGACAAAAACAGAGAAGACGATCCCTTCCTTGCCGAGAAGCTGTGCTCGGAAAAGGAGGGGATTTTTTTGTGGGCTCTGGAAGGTCTTAGACGGCTGATCCAGAACAATTACCACTTCGCCATCAGCGAAAGAACGAAAGCCAATATGGAAACCGCCATCAAGGAGGGCAACAACATTGTGGAGTTCATGGAGTCGGAGGGCTATTTTCTCTTCAAGGCAGACTCCCAGATCACTTCCAAGGATTTTTATGCCATCTATGAACTGTGGTGCGATGACAACACTACAAAGCCGGTGACTTCTAAAAGCTTCAGCACGTACCTTTCCCAGCATGAGCGGGAATACAACCTGGAACATAACAACAAAGTCCGGAATAACCAGGGCCGCCGGGTCTGGGGTTTCTGGGGCATTGAACCTATCGTAAAGGTCTTTGTATAAGAAATTGGAATAGACCTTCAAACATCCGTACCGTACGTACCAACGTACCGGGACGTATGCATGTACGTACGGTACGCATGATTTTGAGTCTGTACTCTGTTTTTCTGGAGCAAAAACCATTATAACCGGGAGTTTGAGTCGAAAAATCCGATACAGAGGCGAACCAGAGCAAAAATCACCCCGAAATGCAACAGTTTGCTGTTTTTCCACTCTGCCGTATGATTTATCCCCCAGCCCCCGGTTCAACCCTTACAGAGCCTTCCACAGGCCGATTTCAACCCGAAAACTTACAGAATTTTTATTTTTCAAGAAAGGAGAGCAACTATGCCTAAAATGTCACAAAAAAGAAAGAAGGAACTGTCCCTGTTCCTGAACGACGCGGGACGCGTCGAATACAATGTCCTCTGCCGCAGATGCGTACACGAATGCAAGCAGCCTTTCAAAGCTATGGTGGTGGAGTGCCGACGATACTTATCCAAACGATCTTTGGAGGTGATGAATCATGCCTAAAGCACAGTACGGTATCCTCCGGTTCCACAAATACAAGGGGCCGGAGATCGGTCAGATCGAGGCCCACAACGAACGTACCAAGGAAAGCTATGCCAGCAATCCGGACATTGACACCAACCGCAGCAAGTTGAACTTTAATCTGCTGCCCCAGCCTCCCAAGTACCGGGTGGAAGCAGAACGTCAGATCCGGGAAGCAGGATGCAGAACCCGGAAGGACAGTGTCCGGCTGGTGGAAACCCTGATTACTGCCAGTCCGGAATTCTTTCAGGGAAAGAGTGATGCGGAAGTCCGGGGTTACTTTGAACGAGCGCTGGAATTCATGAAAATCAAACAGGATCCCAATACTTTCGTTTCTGCTGTAGTGCATATGGACGAGAAGACTCCCCATATGCACCTTTGTTTTGTCCCCATTACGGAGGACGGTCGGCTCAGTGCCAAGGATATTGTTGGCAATAAGAAAAAGCTGACCCAGTGGCAGGATAAATACTGGAGCTATATGGTGAAGAAGTATCCCGACCTGGAGCGTGGTGAATCTGCCAGTGAAACCGGCAGAACCCACCTGCCTCCCAGAATTTTCAAGCAGGCCACTAAAATGCGCCGTCTGGAACAGAAACTGAGAGAACTGCTGTCCAGTATCAATCCCATGAACGCCAAACGGGTCAGAGAGGAGATCCTTAAAATTCTGGATGAGTATATCCCCGGCGTCGCGGAGCTGATGACCAAAACCAAGGCGCTGAAGAAGGCAGAAAAGGAATTGCTTGGAGAAATCGCTGTTCTGAAAAAGGAAGCAAACAGCAGCAAACCCAGTGTCCAGCGGCTGCTGGAACTGGAAAAGAAGGCCCAGGAACAGGAAGAGCTTCAGCACACCATCACGTCCCTGCAGCAGACTCTGACTGCCATCCCGCCTGAAATCATCGCAGAATACAGTGAACCCAAATCCGAAGGAAAGGAACAGAAAATCCATGAAGCACTATAAAAATCACTCCGCCGAACAATTCGGCGGAGTTTTTGCGTTATTACGAGAAAAGGAGGATATTGCCCATGATTGAAGTCCCTGTATGGGAAAAGAGTAATCTGACATTGGAAGAAGCGGCAGCATATTCCGGAATTGGAATCAACAAGCTCAGAAAAATGTCCGACAGTGAAAGCTGTCCTTTTGTTTTGTGGATTGGTTCTAAGCGACTGATCAAACGAAGAAAGCTTGACGAGTACATTGACCGGATGTATTCCATCTAATGTACTCTTTTTAATAAAAACGATACTTGATTACAGGGCGGAGGAGCGGTATAATTATACCGAACCCCGCCCTTACCACATGAAAGGAGAATTTTTATGGCAGGTAAGGGCCAAAAACGTAAGGATAAGGACAGAATCGTTCTAAAATCAGGCGAAAGCCAACGTCCCAATGGTACCTATTGTTACCGTTGGACCGGCAAGGATGGGAAGCGGCATTCCGTATATGCCAAGACCCTGGAGGAACTGCGGGAAAAAGAAGCGCAGGTTGCACATGATCAGTTCATTGGTATCAAGGCCGAGGCCAGAAATGTCACTGTAAATGAGATGTTTGATTTATGGTGTCAGATCAAACGAGGTCTTAAGAATAATACTTTTGAAAACTACAAATATATGTACAACCTTTTTGCCCGTCCCAATTTTGGAAAAAATCGCATTTCCTCTCTGAAGAAATCGGATGTGAAACGGTTTTACATTCAGCTTGCTGATGATCGCGGACTCCAAGCCGCAACCATCGACAATGTGCATACGGTACTTCACCAGGTTCTGCAGATGGCTGTGGATGATAATTATATCCGTAGCAATCCTGCTGATGGCGTATTGAAAGAATTGAAACAGTCCCGTACCTTTCAAAACGAAAAGCGCAGAGCATTAACCCAACCGGAGCAAAATCTGTTACTGGATTACCTCAAAAAACATCATACCTACAATCACTGGTATCCTATCTTCGCCGTGATGATCGGAACCGGGTTGCGGATCGGCGAGGTTGCCGGACTCCGCTGGTGTGATATTGACCTGGAGGAAGGTATCATTGATGTCAACCATACCCTTGTGTACTACGACCACCGAGATGAAAACCACAAGAAGGGCTGTTACTTCAATGTCAATACCCCCAAGACAGCGAACAGTAATCGGCAGGTTCCGATGCTGGACTTTGTTAAGGAAGCCTTTCTTATGGAGAAGGAAAACCAACAGGTACGCGATATCCAGTGTAAAGTCGTGATTGACGGATACACGGATTTCATCTTTCTGAACCGGGATGGCGGTACATTCTATCACGGATCTGTGAATAAAACCATTCGCCGGATCATCCGTGACTGCAATCTGGAGATTCTGGAAAAGGGTGAGGAAGATCCGGTATTGCTTCCCCATTTCAGCTGTCATTCTCTGCGTCATACGTTCACCACACGGATGTGCGAAGCTGGCGTAAATGTCAAAGTCATCCAGGATACTCTGGGACACTCTGATATTGCTACCACACTGGAGATTTATGCAGAGGTAACGAAGGAATTTAAGAAGCAGGAATTCGCCGGATTGAATGACTTCTTTGTTGGACAAAGAACGCAGGCTGCACCGTAAAAAAGCGAAACCGTATGTCTATCGTGGCTTAAGGGACAGTTGCGACCGAGAACGGTTCCGAAATCACGGATTAACCCGTTAAGCCACGGCTTAATCCAACCGAAACATAACACACGTAGAGTTATGTAGAATTACGTGGCGATAATGTTTTGAGACTTAACGAAATAAAGGGTTTTGTAGAACTATGGAGGGTTATGAGTTACAGCGCCTCGAGCTCCCCACAATGAAGCCTCAGGACTGATTTCTATCCTGCCTTTCCAACCGTCTGATTTCCAAACCGGGAATCAGACGGTTTTTTTGCAGAAAAAGTAAAAATCAGCCGGGAAATATCCCCCGGGGAGGGTTACGCCCGAATGCGATTGCGTGTATAATATGGTAGTTAAATTATGAT
>JAZQXK010000188.1:0-3695 GCA_045632785.1 Faecousia sp. | reverse complement strand
ATGGTAAAGCAGGTGCAGCTGGGGCAGACGAAATTGCATCTACCGCAGTTAATGCACCGCTTGTTGTATTGCTCCCACATAGAGGAACGGGCCACATCAGCGCTCAGATTCTCAGGGATCTTTACAGTGACGGCGTTTTCATGCACCTGATCCGGTACAACAAAATGGCGGGGAGCATTCAGATCCAAAAAGAACTGATTCCAACCGGCATCCTTGCAGTTCAGCTCATAAATACCCTCACCCACATTGATGCTCATATCATAGTTTTCGGAAAGATTGGTTCCCATGCTGACACAGAAGCAGCTTTCAAAGGAATGCTTGCAGCCGATCAGCACGAGTTTGATGTTGTCCCGGATGCGCTGATAGTAGTAATCCGCAGGGCCGTTGCCCAGGTACATATCATCCAGCCGCTTCAGTGCGTGAAGATCGCAGCTGCGCAGGAAGATAATGGCACCCTTTTTCGGGGGATCTGCTTCCTTGCATTGATTCTCCGTGAAGAAGAACAGTGTCTGGGAAATGGGAGTCAGAACTTCCTTGAAGGAGTATTCAGACTTCTGGTCAAAGACAATTTCCTGAATGCTGCCAACCTTTCCATAGCGGATGCAATCCACATCCGAAAAGGTGTTGCCCCCTGCATAACGCTTGGGCGCGTAAATGTCATAGTGTTTGCATTGTTCGGTGAGCCATGTGTTGAACTGCGTTTCATTAACATGGAATCCCATAATGATTTCCTCCTGTTTGTTATTGGTTTGTTTCGCTTGTTCTGTATCGATTATAAAAAACAGGAATCCCGTTTGGTGTTGCAACTATCACACCAAACGGGATTTTTCCATATTATGATGAATTTACCAAACAGAAACGAGGTAATGATATGAAACGATTATGGTTAATACTTTTGGTTGTTTGCGTTCTTTTATCCGGATGTGGTGAAGCTGTGGCTCCAACATTCCATGAGGGAATCACTTTCACAGATTCCACAGGCCGAACTGTAACCGTGGCAGATCCCCAGCGAGTAGGTTTCTGTTCCGGCAGCCTGGCAGAGTGCTGGATGCTCTCTGGCGGTGAGGTTGCTGCTGTAACAAGAGATGCCGTAACCGAACAGCAGTTGAAGCTGCCAGAAGGTTATATCGATCTTGGCTCCCTGAGAGAACCATCTGTGGAGGCACTGCTGGCAGCAAACCTGGACTTTGTGGTCCTGATGGAGAGTCTTCCCAACCATGTGGCCATGGCAGAAACACTGGAGAAAACCGGCATTGCATACGCTTATTTCAACGTAGAGAATTTTGCTGATTATCTGGAACTGATGAAGATATTTACTGACATCACCGGACGGAGCGACTTGTATGAAGCCAATGCTTCCAGTCTGCAGCCCCGGATCGATGCCGCCATTGAAAGTGGTAAGCGGGAAGATGCTCCCACGGTACTGATCCTTCGTACCTCCTCTTCCAGAGTCAAGGCATTGGACAGCACATTTATGGTTGGTGGTATGCTGGAGGAGTTCGGCTGCGTTAACATCGCAGACAGTGAAGACAGCCTTCTGTCTGACCTGAGTCTTGAAGCGATCGTGCAGGCAGATCCCGATTACATATTCCTTTCCTGTATGGGTGATCTGGAAGAAGGGCAGGCCCAGTTGGAAGCCTCTCTGACATCCAATCCCATATGGGATACGTTGCAGGCGGTACAAAACAACAGGGTCATCTGGTTGGACAAGGAACTGTTCCACCAAAAGCCCAATGCACGATGGGGTGAAAGCTATGAAATTCTGGCAGAGCTTCTTGCGCAGTAACTATGCAATCTTTTTCAGCAGCGTATTGGTGCTGATTCTGGCAATTGGGGTATCTGCATGTGTGGGTGTCGTGATGTACACTCCGGCTGAAGTTTTTCAGATGCCGGATATCCTCCGTTATATTCGTTTGCCCCGAGTAATGGCTGCCGTATTTGCAGGCGCCGGATTTGCCGGTGCCGGTGTCATTATCCAGACACTTCTGGGTAATTATCTGGCCGGTCCCAATATCATTGGTGTTAACTCCGGTGCGGGATTTATGACGCTGATTGCAGCCCTTGTTTTCCCTCTGGTTCCCCAGTTGCAGCCTTTGGCAGCATTCGTTGGTGCATTGTTTTCCGTTATGCTGATTTATCTGCTGTCCCGACAGGCAGGTACTTCTAAAATGACCATTTTGCTTTCCGGTGTGGTACTGAACTGTCTGCTGAATGCAGCATCGGAAGCCTTGTGTACATTCTTTCCGGATGCGCATATGAGCTATGCCGCTTTCCGGGTTGGTGGTCTTTCTACTGTTCAGACATCGGTGCTCTATCCCGCATCGATTCTGATCGCCATCCTGTTTCTGATTGTCCAATGCAGAGCGAATACCTTGGAACTGCTTTCCCTTGGAGATGAAACTGCATTTTCCCTGGGTGTTCCCGTTAAAAAATACCGTCTGTTATTTCTCGTCTGTGCTGCCGGTATGGCGGGAGCTGCCGTCAGTTTTGCAGGACTCATCGGTTTTCTCGGCCTCATTGTTCCTCACGGCGCACGGTTGGTAGTTGGGGACGAGATCAAGAAGTTATTTCCGCTGTCTGTCCTCTGGGGATGCCTTTTGCTATTGGTGTGTGATACCGTAGCGAGAACAGCCTTTGCCCCCTTTGAACTCAGCGTTGGTATCGTTATTTCTATGATTGGAGCGCCTATTTTCATTCGGATGCTCTTAAAAAGAAAGGTTGGATAAATTATGCTGGAACTGAAAAATCTATCCGTTGGCTATGATGGACGCTATGTGATCCGGGATGTCAATCTTTCCTTCGAGCCGGGAATGATCTATACCATCATCGGCAAAAACGGCAGTGGCAAAAGCACATTGCTCAAAAGCTGCTCCGGTCTGCTGAAGCCCAAAGTCGGCTCTGTCCTGCTGGATGGCAAAGCACTTTCCCAGTACCCTGCCAACCAACGGGCGCAGAAAGTATCCTACCTTTCCCAAAGTACAAGCACCCCTAACATCACAGTGGAACGGCTGATGGCCCATGCCAGATTCCCTCATTTGAGTTATCCCAAGAAATTACAGCGGGAAGATATTAACATTATTTACAGAGCGTTGGGCGATATGAGGGCGCAGTGTTTTGTCCATGACTCCCTCCGTGAACTTTCCGGTGGCGAACGGCAAAGAGTATACCTGGCTATGCAGCTTGCTCAGGATACAGATATTCTTTTGCTGGACGAACCGACCACCTATCTGGACATCGAATATCAACTTTCTCTCATGAAGCTACTGCAAAAGCTGAAAGCCCAAGGCAAGACCGTTATCATGGTACTTCATGACCTGGAGCAGGCACTGAAATACAGTGACCGCATCATTGTCATTGATGCCGGTAAGGAAATTCACACCGGCACTCCGGAGGAAATTCTGAACAGTGGCATACTTAAAAAAGTCTTCCATGTGGATGTGCGGCGCAGTGAATACTGTTTCGAATGAAAAACCCCGCTGCAAAAAGCAGCGAGGCTGTTGTTACAGGATTCGGAAGCAGTTCCTGTCATAGTCGATCATTCCGTCATCCTTCATTTTTGCAAGCTCACGGGTCAATGCGCTGCGATCAACGCAGAGGTACTCCGCCAATTCGACTCTTCCAAAAGGAATCTCAAAATAGCGGGATCCCTGGATCTGTGCCTGAATAGACAGATAGGCAAGCAGCCGCTCCCGGAT
>JAZQXK010000187.1:0-3410 GCA_045632785.1 Faecousia sp. | reverse complement strand
AAGGTGCGCCCCATGACCGGTAAGGATTATGAGGTGCGGGGCTGCACTGCCCTTCTGGATGCCATCGGGGACACGGTGAGCCATATCGAGGGTATCCACAAATACGCAAGGCCGGAGGATGTGCCCGCACAGACCATCTTTGTCATCACCACCGACGGCATGGAAAACGCCAGCCGCCGCTACGACTGGCGTAAGGTCAAGGCGCTCATCGAAAAGAAGAAAAAAGCCGGATGGGAGTTTTTATTCCTGGGGGCAAATATAGATGCGGTGTCCACAGCGGGGGGGATCGGCATCGGGGAAGACCGGGCTGTGACTTACACCAACGACAGCGAAGGGGTGCGGCTGAACTATGAGGTTTTGGGGGATGCTATTTGCTCAGCCAGAGCCGCTAGACCCCTGACAGCCGCCTGGAAAAGCTCCATTGAGGAAAACCACCAGGGCAGATCAAGACGGAAAAGAAGCTAAAACATAGCTGGAAACAACGAAAGACTCCCCTTGAAAACATGGGCAATTCTGCAAAATATCGGAAAATCAGTTGACGGAACTCTCTTTGTGTACTATAATAAATTGGGCGAAAGCCTGTTGCCTGTTACGGTATGAGGCAGCAAAATAATTTGTGCATAAGGGCAGAAATGCCTGTGGAGAGCCATATGGAAGTTGCAGAAAAGAAGATTATGAAAAGAAAACCCTGGTTGCGCTTTCGCCATAAGGTGGTGCGCAGCTTAGCTGCCCCCATTATCGGGACATATTGCCGCCTGAAATACGGCATCAAGGTGGACAAGTTCAAGGAGCAGGGCAAGCGTCAATACCTCATCGTTATGAACCATCAGACCGCTTTTGACCAGTTCTTTGTAGGTCTGGCGTTCAAGGGCCCGGTGTACTATCTGGCTTCGGAAGACCTGTTCTCTATGGGCTGGGTCTCAAAGCTGCTGCGGTATCTGGTTGCTCCCATTCCCATTAAAAAGCAGACTGCCGATCCTGCGGCAGTGAAGAATTGCCTCCGTGTTGCCAAGGAGGGTGGTACAATCGCTCTGGCACCCGAAGGCAACCGTACCTTCGACGGAAAAACGGTTTACATAAAGCCCGGCATTGTCCGCATGATGCGGCTTATGCGGCTGCCTCTGGCGATCTACCGCATTGAGGGCGGTTATGGTGTGCATCCTCGTTGGAGCGATGTTGTCCGCAAGGGCAAGATGCGTGGCTATGTCAGCCGTGTCATTGAGCCGGAGGAATACAAGGCCATGACCGATGCAGAGCTATATGAGGTCATTAAAAAAGAGCTTTATGTGGACGAGGGCTGCATTTCCGGCACCTTCCGCCATAAGAAGCTGGCGGAGTATTTGGAGCGGGCGGTCTATGTATGCCCCCACTGCGGCCTGTCTGTCTTTGAAAGCCATAACGATATTATTCAGTGCAAAACCTGCGGTCAGCAGATCCGCTACCTGCCCACCAAGGAGTTGGAAGCGGTGGAAGGCACTTTCCCCTTCCGTTTTACAACCCAGTGGTATGAATACCAGTGCAATTTTGTCAATAAGCTGAACCCGGATGACCATGCGGATGTCCCCATGTTCCGGGACAAGGCTTCCCTTTACGAGGTCATTCTCTACAAGAACAAGCACCTGTTGGAAAAGGAAGTGGAGCTGGCTCTCTTTGGTGATCGGATCGTGGTAAAAAAGCCGGATGGGGAGCTGCTTTTGCCCTTTGATAAGGTGAATGTTGTTACGGTTCTGGGTAAAAACAAGCTGAATATTTATTATGAAGGCCGTGTTTATCAGATCAAGGGTGATAAGCGCTTCAATGCGCTGAAATATGTCAATCTGTTCTGTCGATACAAAAATGTGAAAGAGGGTAGCGAAGATGGGGAATTTTTGGGACTTTAATGTATGGGGCGGCTTTAATGTAGTCGCAGTTCTGCTCATGAGCCTGTTGCTGGGTCATATGCTGAAAAGGAGCATCCCTCTTTTGCAGGCTTCTTTGATCCCGACCTCCGTTCTGGGCGGAATCATCCTTCTGGTGGTAGCCGGTGTTTATAAGGCTGTCACCGGCACAGAATTTTTCGATGTGCCTTTCTTTGGAGGCAACGGCTCTGCCACACTGGAAATTCTGACTTATCATGCTCTGGCTCTGGGCTTCATTGCTTCCGGCCTCAGAACCTCTGAGCGGAAGATCGACAAAAAGCGCACCGCTGAGATCTTTAACACCGGTGTTACCACGGTTTCTACCTATCTGCTGCAAGCAGTGGCAGGTTTTGGCATTACCATTGCCGCAGCTTATATCATCAAGGGATTCTTCCCTGCTGCCGGTGTGCTGCTGCCTTTTGGCTTTGGCCAAGGCCCCGGACAGGCACTCAACTACGGCAACATTTATGAAACAGACTGGGGCTTTGTGGGCGGCCGCAGCTTTGGCCTGGCGGTTGCTGCCATGGGCTTTATCAGCGCGGCGTTTGGCGGCGTGATTCATCTGTATATCCTGCGTAGGAAAGGCAAGCTGGCGATTACTGCCAACGAAGAGCAGAAGCTAACCGCAGAGGATGTACAGGGCGAGAACGAGATTCCCATGGAAAGCACCATGGATAAGCTGACCATCCAGATTGGCTTCATTGCCATTGCGTACTTCCTTGCCCAGCTTCTGATGTTCGTTTTGGGTCTGATCCTGCCGGGTATGAAGTCCGTCATTTACGGCTTTAACTTCCTGCTGGGCGTTCTGGCAGCTACAGTGGTCAAGGGCGTTCTCGGCTTCCTGAATAAGAAGCAGATCGTCCATAGAAAGTATACCAATAACTTCCTGCTTACCCGCTGCAGCAATTTCTGCTTTGACCTTATGGTAGTTGCCAGTATTGCTGCAATCCGCCTGGATATGGTGCAGAAGTATTGGGGCATTCTGTTGATCCTGGGTGTTGTAGGTCTGGTCATCACTTATTTCTACAACCTTTGGATTGCAAGAACCCTGTTCAAGGAATACTCTGAGGAGCAGTTTGTTGCCATGTTCGGTATGCTCACCGGCACAGCCAGCACCGGCGTTATGCTCCTGCGTGAGATCGACGGTCAGTTCAAGACTCCCGCTGCCGACAATCTGGTCTACCAGAACTTCCCGGCTATTGCCTTCGGCTTCCCCATGATGCTTCTGGCAGTGCTTGCTCCGGAGAAGCCCATTCTTACCTGGATCATTCTCGCAGCCTTCTTCCTGGTGATGAACATTATCCTGTTCCGCCGCCAGATCTTCTTCAGAAAAAAGAAGGCATAAATCCATAAAAATCATCCCCGGTTTTGTGATATGCTACCCCCATAAGAGACAGTGAAAAAGAAAAACTGTTTCTTATGGGGGTAATGTCATGTCAAAGCGAAACAAGTTTAGATCAGAGGACAAATTACGAATAGCGATAGAATGCAGCGAAGGGAAGAAAGGGGTCA
>JAZQXK010000186.1:0-2430 GCA_045632785.1 Faecousia sp. | reverse complement strand
ACCTCCTGGGATTGCAGCAACTGGATGGCAGAGTAGTAGAAGTTCTCCTTATGGTCTTCTTTCAACGAGTAGATCAAAGAAGAAAGAACCGCATCGGCCAACAGATCGTGCATCTCATAGGGGCAGTTGGCAAGCCAATCCAAATAGTTACCGCTGCGCATTTGCTGCGCCACCGGTGTACCCAACCATTCCGGGAAGACATGGGGATTCTTTGCAATACCCACATCCAGCGGCACATCGCCCCGTAGCACTTCGTGGTAACGCTCTTTTCGCTCCCGATTGGAATCCCGGCGATCCCAGTGATACTGCACCGCCGCAAAGTCATCCTCTGTCCGGGCAGCTTCCTCCAGCCGCAGCAACGCTTCTTCTTTTATCTGCCGTTTTAGTCTTTTCTTTTTCGGGGAGAGATCTGCATCCGGATCGGGAGCTGCTTCATCTTTTTCGATTTGCAGTTCCACTTGGTTCAGCCGTTCTTTCCAAAGCTGATACCGCTGCCGTTTGGCGGCACTTTGGTCAAAATGGTCCAGCTGAGCCTCGTCCACATCGTAGTGGGGGTCATTCAAATAGTTCACAGATCTCACCTCCTAAAAATTTTTCAAAATCTTTTTTCAAAAAGGTTCCGCTTTGCGGTGCTTATTTCTCCCATAGGTAGAGGGACAGGATATTGCATAGTAGAACACTTGTTCGATAATTATACCAAACAAGAAATCAAAATGCAATAGAAATTCTGTGAACAGCTGACTGTCCTGACCATCACCTACGAAAGGAGGAACGCAAATGCCCTTAATCATCACACCTTCCCAGGCGGAGCAGGTGCGGAAATTAGTGTCCCGCTGCTGCAACTGGGACGAGGGAACATGCTTGCTGCTGGAAATGCCGTGTCCGCAGCAGTTATCCCTCACCCGCATCAATTGCAGGTATTTCCGGGAAGCGGTGCTGCCTGCCAACCAAAGGCTCTATCAATCCATTATGAAGAACAACTAAGGAGGAACGAAAATGAAAAGACTGAATGACCAATTGATCATCGGTGTTGACCATGGCTATGGCAACATCAAAACCGCAAACCACTGCTTCAAGACCGGCATTCTGGGATATGATTCTGAACCCCTCTTCACTGGCGATATGCTGACCTATAACGGACGGTATTACTTGATTGGAGAAGGACACAAGGAATTTATCGCGGAGAAGATCCGGGACGAGGACTACTATCTGCTTACACTGGTAGCCATCGCCAAGGAACTGAAGGATGCGGAACTTACTGAAGCCAATATTGTCCTTGCGGCAGGCTTACCCCTCACCTGGACTTCCGGACAGAAGAAGGAGTTTGCCGCCTATCTGGGCAAGAACAAGGAAGTGGACTTCAACTACAAGAAAATCGACTACCACATCACCATCGACGATGTGCGTATCTATCCCCAAGGCTATGCAGCCATCGCAGAATTTGCTTCTACCATGAAGGGTTTAAACCTTGTGGCCGATATCGGCAACGGCACCATGAATGTGCTGTATATGGTGAACGGCAGACCCCAATCTGGCAAGATGTACACGGAGAAATTCGGAACCTATCAATGCACCCTGGCGATCCGGGAAATGTTCATGCAGAAGACCCAACGGGAGATCAACGATGCCATCATTGAGGAAGTCCTCTGCACCGGTACGGCTTCTATCCCTGCAGCGGATATCAAGATCATCCGCATGATCGCAAAGGAGTATGTGGACGGCATCTTCCGCAGGCTCCGGGAGCATGGCTATGACGAAGGTACCATGATGCTCTATATCACCGGCGGCGGTGGGTGTCTTGTAAAGAATTTCGGCAAGGTCAATGCTGACCGGGTCAAGTTCGTAGACGATATCTGCGCCGCAGCCAAGGGATATGAATATCTGGCAGAGGCACAGCTGAATGCGGAGCTTGGCCTATGAGCGACTACCGGATCAATGTCCGCTTCCATGATGACAATGAAGAGGAAAGACGGGCGGCGGAGTATTTGAAAACGCTACACCGCTCCCGGAATCAATTTGTTGTGGATGCAGTGCTTGCCCGCATGGATGACACCAAGCTACTGGACAATATTCGTCAGATCTTCCGGGAAGAGGTTGTCCCCCTATCCATTGCCCCTGTTCAGCCGGTACATCAAACAGTAAGTACCGAACTAACCGAAGAACAGAAGGAAGAAAACCGGAAAAATGTCCTTGCGGACCTGGATATATTCGGCTGAGCCAAAAACCTATGTTTTTGGCTCAAATCGCCGTATTTCAAAGATGCGCTGAGCCATTTTGGCTCAGTATGGATCAAGTTGTCAAATTGGCAACTTGATTTTAATGGGAACGGGTATGGACGGTCGGAGTTCGACCGGCAGGTGCCGGGAGCAGGACTGTCCTATACCATAACGAGCAGGGAACTTGTGCTACAAGCTCCACATCCGACAGTTC
>JAZQXK010000185.1:0-6320 GCA_045632785.1 Faecousia sp. | reverse complement strand
ACCACCTTCACTATAACTAAAGGAGGATATTTTTTCTACTCATAGCTAAAGCTTTTTGGAACCACCGGCACTGCCGGTGGTTTTCTTTAGACAAAAAGCCCCCGGTTTTCCGTTTTTTCTTGGAAAACCAGGGGTTTTAGCCGTTTTGGCGAGGATCGACTGACAAAAAAAGAGACAGCCTTTCGACTGTCTCTTTGGTGGGCGAGGCGGGACTTGAATTCGAAAGTTTTCGTATTATTCCCTATTAAAGTTTGTTGTTTCCTATTATTTCATTCGGTTTTTCAAACTTTTCGTGTTATTTTGTGTTACCGTTTTCCCTTTAGAATTATCCTCTAAAGGGAAATATAAGGGAAAACTTTTAGAAGATTTGCCACATAGCAGGTACATGCCCACCTTAGTATTCAATATTCCCCTTCCCCTCCATTGCTCTAGCAGAGATCAAATTTTCAAGAACGTTTGTCCCGGACGAACCAAAAAGTTCGAGAGAATCCGTCGGATTTCTACTGGGTACATCGTCCATATTCAGTACATATTCCGGCTTACTTTTCATTATGCTTCGTAGATCTGCTGGGTACCGTTGATAGCTTCGGCGAGGTACACATTACTCCAGCGCCTTGCGCCCTCTTTATCCCGATTCAGTAGGTGTCGGTATAGTTCTTCCACATTACTGTGCAGCGCCGCCACTCCGTACTTTTTGCAGAAACGGATCCAAAGGGCGGTACAAGGCACTTTGAAAGAGGTGTAGATCAGCGGCAGAATGTGGTTGCCGCCCATAAGCGTCATTTCATGATGAAAGGCGAACGCAATCTCTGCTGCCTGAGCAGGTGACGGGTGTTCCCCCAGCCGGTCAACAAATGTTCCAAGCAGTTCCAATTGTTCATCGCTGGCATTGTCGATGACACGGTGGAGGGTCATCTGTTCCAGACCCCAGCGGACTTCCAAAATGGAGCGAATCTCTTCTTTGCCCAGCATGCCGCCGTTATAGTCCATAATGGCCATGAGGGTCTCCATATTTCCGTCACGGCGGTAGTCGGCCACATAGGCACCTTGCCGGGGCCGCACCTCTAAAAAGCCCTGTCGGGCCAATTCCGTGATGCCGCCGTTGACCACCGCCCGGCTGACGCCCATCTGCCGACAAAGCTCCCGCTCAGCCGGAAGTTTTTCCCCCATGGGCAGTTCTCCGGACAGTATCATCCCCTGCAATTTCTGCACAAACAGTTCTTTTAAACTGGGTGCGTAAAGCTGCTCAAAGCTCATAAGACTTCCTCCTGGAAACGTATTGGTTATACCACATACCACGCATTCATTTTATCATGCAAACTGTCGAATTTCAACCTGTTTTTTACTGTAAAATATAGATTTTTCAGTTGGCAATTGACAGTTATCCAACAAAAATTTAAACTATAATTGGTAGTAATATACCGTTTTACTGGTATGACCAGAAAGGAGAGATGCTTTTGGAAACTGTTAGAATCCTGGAAGTCAAGCAGAGTGTGTTTGCAAACAACGATGCCCAGGCAGACAAGCTCCGGGCGGACCTGAAGCAGAAGGGGGTCTACCTTCTGAACCTCATGTCCTCTCCCGGCAGCGGCAAGACCACCACCCTGACCAGATTGATTGGTCTGCTGAAGGAAGAAATGAAGATTGGCGTGATGGAAGCGGACATTGACTCGGATGTTGACGCCGTTACCATCGCCGCCACCGGTGCCAAAGCCATCCAGCTCCATACAGGCGGTATGTGCCACCTGGATGCCGCCATGACCCGGCAGGGTCTGGAGGGGCTGGATTCGCAGGATGCGGATCTGGTCGTCCTGGAGAATGTGGGCAATCTAGTTTGCCCCGCTGAATTTGACACCGGCGCTGTGAAAAATATGGCGATCCTCTCTGTGCCTGAAGGGCATGACAAGCCTTTGAAGTATCCCCTCATGTTCCAGGTCTGCGATGTGGTACTGATCAATAAGATCGATGTAGCACCCTACTTTGATTTTGATCTTGAGAAATGCACCGAGTACATCCACATACGCAATCCCAAGGCGGTCGTCTTCCCCATCAGTGCAAAAACCGGCGAAGGTATGGAAGCGGTTGCCGCCTGGCTAAAAGAAGAAGTAAAAAACTGGAAAGGAGTCTGACACATGGCAGATTATTTGGCAGGTTTCTATCCCGATTGGGTAGACAAAGAGGAAAATCCCAGACAGGTCATCCTGGACCTGGGCAAAATGATCACCAATCGCATCCCCGTGAAGCTGGGCTTCCAGAAGCTCAATAAGTACGATCCTGAATACTGGGGTCTTGCCATGCTCTTGACCGACGAGCAGGCAGAGGTGGCTCTGAAAATGGGTGTGCGCAAGCCTAAGACCATGGCCGACATGGTCAAGCTCACCGGCAAAACCGAGGCGGAGCTGGAAAAGATCCTGGGCGATATGTCCTTCATCGGCATTCTGGAGTACAACTGGGAGAACCCCACCCGCACCAAGCAGTGGGTGCTGCCCATGTTCGTGCACGGCAGCGCCGAGTTTACCAACATGAACGATACCATCCTGGCAAAGTATACGGAGATGGGTCGCTTCTTTGAGCGCATGAGCCGTCTGCCCCTGGAAAAGGTCACCCCCATGGTGCCACCCGGAGGCGCAGGCATCGGCATGCATGTCATCCCTGTGGAAAAAGCCATTGAAACAGAAAACCAATCCATTTGCGTGGAGCACATCTCCCACTGGCTGGATAAGTACGAGGGCAAGTATGCTGCATCTCCCTGCTCCTGCCGCAAGTCCCGTCAAACCTTTGATGAAGGCTGCGCCGATGACCCCGAGGGCTGGTGTGTTGCCGTGGGTGACATGGCTGACTATGTGGTGGAAACCGGCAAGGGTGGCCGCTACATCACCAAGGAAGAGGCTTTGGAGATCTTCCGCCAGGGTGAGGAAAACGGCTTTGTCCACCAGATCACCAATATCGACGGTGCTGACAAGATCTTCGCCATCTGCAATTGTAACATCAATGTTTGCTATGCTTTGCGTACCTCTCAGCTGTTCAACACCCCCAACCTGTCCCGCAGCGCCTATGTGGCCCGGGTGGAGAAGGATGATTGCGTGGCCTGCGGTAAGTGTGTGGAAGTCTGCCCTGCCGGCGCAGTGAAGCTAGGTCAGAAGCTGTGCACCAAGGACGGCAAGCAGATCGAATATCCCAAGCATCCCCTGCCTTCTGAAATGAAGTGGGGTCCCCATATGTGGGACGAAAATTACCGGGACAACAACCGGATCAACTGCTATGACACCGGCACGGCTCCCTGCAAGACCGCCTGCCCTGCCCATATTGCTGTTCAGGGTTACCTGAAGATGGCTGCCCAGGGCCGCTATACCGAGGCACTGGCCCTGATCAAGAAGGACAATCCGCTACCCGCCATCTGCGGCCGCATCTGCAACCGCCGCTGCGAAGATGCCTGCACCAGAGGCTCCATCGACCAGGCTATCGCCATCGATGAGGTGAAGAAGTTCATCGCCCAGCAGGATCTGAACGCCCAGACCCGCTACATCCCCAAGAAGGTGGTGCCTTCCCTCAATGGCTACTTCCCCGAAAAGGTGGCCATCATCGGCGCAGGCCCTGCAGGCCTCAGTTGCGCCTTCTATCTAGCAGAAAAGGGCTATTCTCCCACCATTTTTGAAAAGAATGAGCGCCCCGGCGGCATGCTCCGCTACGGCATCCCCAGCTTCAAGCTGGAAAAGGACGTCATCGATGCCGAAATCGACATCATCAAGGCTATGGGCGTAGAGATCAAGTGCGGCATCGAAGTGGGCAAGGATGTGACCCTGGATGAACTGAGAGCCCAGGGCTACAAGGCATTCTACATTGCCATCGGATGCCAGGGTGGCAAGAAGGCCGGTATCCCCGGCGAGGACGCCGAAGGTGTTATGACCGCTGTGGACTTCCTGCGTACCGTTGGAGCTGACGAACAGTATCCTGTTACCGGCAAGACTGTTGTGGTCGGCGGCGGCAATGTGGCCATCGACGTGGCAAGAACCGCACACCGTTGTGGCGCGGAATCTGTTTCCATGTTCTGCTTGGAGCCTCGTGATAAGATGCCTGCCTCCGAGGAGGAAATTGCCGAAGCTCTCGAAGAAGATGTAACTGTCAACTGCGGTTGGGGTCCCAAGGAGATCCTCACCGAAAATGGCAAAGTCACCGGTATTGTATTCAAGCGCTGTGTCAGCGTTTGGGATGCAGAAGGCCGTTTTGCTCCTACCTATGACGAGAATGACACCCAGACGATTCCCTGCGACCGTGTGTTCCTGTCCATCGGTCAGAGCATCCTGTGGGGCGATCTGCTGAAGGGCTCCAAGGTTGAACTGGGCCGTGGCAACGGTGCTGTTGCGGATTCCTTGACTTATCAGACCGCTGAACCCGACATTTTTGTCGGCGGTGATGTCTACACCGGACCTAAGTTTGCTATTGATGCTATCGCAGCCGGTCGTGAAGGCGCTATCTCCATCCACCGTTTTGTACAGCCTCACTCCAGCCTGACCATCGGTCGTAATCGCCGCGAGTTTATTGCACTGGATAAGGATAACATCAAGGTAGAGCAGTACGATAATTCCTCCCGTCAGATCCCTGGTACTCGAAAGGATATTGACCACAAGAAGTCCTTCCGTGACGCAAAGCTTCCCTTCACCGAGGAGCAGGTCAAGGCAGAAACCGCAAGATGTTTGGGTTGTGGCGCATCTGTGGTAGATCCCAACAAGTGTATTGGCTGTGGTGTCTGTACGACCAAGTGTGAATTCGGTGCTATCAAGTTGCATCGTGAGCGACCTGAATGTTCTACCATGATCCCCAGTGAAAAGAAGCTTCCCTATGTGCTGGGTAACGGCGCAAAGCAGGCTTTGAAGATCAAGTTCTCCAAGAAAAAGGAGAAGTAACATGCATGAACTGGGCGTTGTATTTCATATTATGGATTCTTTGGAATCCGTAGCAAAAGAAAACGATGTAACCCAGATCCAAAGTGTGACAATCGAGGTTGGTGAGGTGTCCGCTGTGATTCCTCACTACCTCACGGATTGCTGGGCCTGGGCCATCAAAAAGAAGCCCTTGTTTACAGACTGCGAAATGAAGATAGAAATTTTGCCAGCTGTCACCTGGTGTGATGATTGCAAGCAGGAATATGAAACTGTGGCACACGGCAGGACCTGTCCTTATTGCGGTAGTGAAAAAACCTGGCTTCTAAAAGGTAATGAACTAAATATCAAAGAAATAGAGGCAATATAAGGGGGTATTCTTATGTTATTCCAGATTTACGGTGAAACTGCTGGTTTCCAACTGCTGGGTTGGCTATTGGTGTTTGTTGGCCTGATTGTGGCCAATGAAATTGCTCGTCGTACGAAATGGGGCGGCATTGCCTGCTTCCTGATCCTGCCTGCTGCACTCACGGTTTACTTTATTTCTATTTATGTAGGCGCAGCCATGGGTGCGGAATGGGCACTGAATAACTCCACCTATCTGTATATGAATAGCTGGTTCCACTACTTTAAACTCTATGCTGCCACCATGGGCTGTATTGGCTTCATGATGATCAAGTATCAGTGGGGCATCGGCAAGAAGGAATGGTTCAAGGTATTTCCTTTCCTGATCGTTGCAGCTAATATTTTGATCGCGGTTGTCAGTGATTTTGAGTCCGCTATCAAGGGTGCGCAGTCTGCCGACGGCTGGTGGCTCAGCAGTGAGAATGTATGGCTCTACGGCGGTTGGTGGAACTGGCTCAATGGCATCGCCGGCATTATCAACATCTTCTGCATGACCGGCTGGTGGGGCATTTACAGATCCAAGGATAAAAAGGATATGCTGTGGCCTGATATGATTTGGCTGTACATCATCGCCTATGATGTGTGGAACTTCCAGTACACTTATCTGAATCTGCCCACCCACGCATGGTTCTGTGGCCTGGCACTGCTACTAGCTCCCACTGTGGCCAATGCCCTGTGGAATAAGGGCGGCTGGATCCAGAACCGTGCCAATACCCTGGCACTGTGGTGCATGTTTGCCCAGGTGTTCCCCCTGTTCCAGGATCGTAGCATCTTCACCACGCTGCCCGTGCTGTACGCCGACGGCTTCATGGATGCTGCCATCCGTCCGACCCTGGTCAATCCCGTGCCGCAGGGCGTGATCTCCATCGCCTCCGTGGCCATCAATGCACTGGTTTTGGCGCTGATCATCAAGCGTTCTGTAGAACAGAAGAAGAACCCCTACAAGCAGGAGATATTCGCCGACACCAAGGATTTCCAGCTTGCGTTGGCAAGGGCCGAAGAAAAGTAAATATAGCACAGCAAAGAGGCTGCAGA
>JAZQXK010000184.1:0-6033 GCA_045632785.1 Faecousia sp. | reverse complement strand
ATATGCCGGCTATCTGGCTCGCCAGCAGAAGCAGGTAGAGGAATTTCGCAAGGAAGAATCCCGGAAGCTGCCAGAGGATATTGATTATCTGTCCATTGGCGGTCTGCGGTTAGAGGCGCGGCAGAAATTGCAGGAAATTCGCCCCCAGTCCATAGGGCAGGCCAGCCGGGTATCCGGGGTCAGTCCTGCGGACATTGCGGTGCTGCTCATCTACCTCAATTCCTGAGAAGGAGTTTATTATGAACAGAATCAACGATCAGATCCGGGGCAGCTTTTTAGGCGCAGCCGCCGGAGATGCCTTGGGAAGCTGCATCCGGGAGCATACCGTAGAGCAGATTTTGGAGGAATTTGGCCCCTACGGCCTGCAGGGCTATGCTATGGACAACGGCTATGCAGAAATTTCTTCCTACACCCAAATGGCTCTCTTTACTGCCAACGGCCTGCTGTACGGTGCTACCCGTGGAGCGATGCGGGGTGTTATGGCCCCCTATGTAGGCTATTTGGAGCTTGCCTATAAAGATTGGCTCTCCACTCAGACCTATTGCCGCACCTCCTTCTCCCAGGGTCGCCCCCAGGGGAAGCGGTACTCCTGGCTGTGCTGGGAAGAAGAGCTGCACAGCAGAAGAAACCCCGACCGGGCCACCATGCTGGCTCTGGAATCCGGGAAAACCGGCACCATGGACGAGCCCATCAGCGCCGCCAGAGGCGCAGCCGCCCTGGCCCGCAGCTTCCCCATTGGGCTCTATGCCGCTCCCACCCGCATCGGCCGCACAGAAGCCACCCTGCTGGGAGCAGAGTCCGCAGCTCTGACTCATGGTGATCCCATTGGCTTCCTTCCCGGTGCGTACCTTGCCAACATTATGACCCGAATCTGCTATGAAAAGCCCAACAGCTTCCGCTCCATTCTCCACGAAGCCATAAAGGAAACGGAAGCCCAGTTTGCAGGACAGTTCCCCCGGCAGACAAAAAACATCCGGGAGCTTTTGACCTTGGCAGAAGCCCTGGCTGACGATGGCACAGAGCCTATGGATGTCATGGAAGAGCTGATACCTAAGGATGCTCACGGGGTTTTGGCAGCCGCCTGCTATGTGTGCCTGCGCTTTCCCACGGACTTTGACCGGGGCATTGTGGCAGCGGTGAATCACAGCTACGACTCTGCCGCCACCGGCACAGTTGCCGGGGCTATGCTGGGGGCACTGGTTGGTACAGAAGGCATCCCCGATTTTTACTTAGAGCCGCTGGAGCTGCAAAGCACCCTTTTGGAGCTGGCAGACGATCTGTTCCAGGGCTGCACCATGACCAAAAACAGCAGCCTTTTTGATGACACCTGGAACGAAAAATATGTGGAAGTTACCCATTGAAGACGCAAAAACAATGGGCGAATAAAAACGAGAAACCAATATACACGAAAGGAAGTACAAAAATGGCTAAGAAGAACAAAAAGGAAAAAAAGGCCAAGAAGCCCGGCTGGTGGGAAGAGTTTAAGACCTTTGCCGTAAAGGGCAACGCTCTGGCTATGGCTGTCGGCGTGATCATCGGCAGCGGTTTCTCCACCATCACCAAGTCCCTGACCGACGACATCATTATGCCCATCGTTTCCATGTTCCTGGGCGGTGTCAATTTCTCCGAGTGGACCATCACCCTGCCCCAGATCTTTGGCGAGCCCAAGATCGACGAGGCTACCGGCGAAGTGATCCTCAACACCCTGAATTACGGCAACTTTATCTCCGCTGTAATCAACTTCGTCATTCTGGCTCTGGTTGTGTTCTGGCTGGTAAAGATGCTGAACAAGCTGGCCGACATGGGCAAGAAAAAGAAGGAAGAAGAGCCCGCTGCTCCTCCCACTCCTCCCGAGCCCTCCAATGAGGAAAAGCTCCTGGCCGAGATCCGTGATCTGCTGAAGAAGTAAGATAAGAAGTCAAAGCCTCCGGCTAAGCCGGAGGCTTGATTAAGGGACTGCTGCAAAATGAAGGTTTTGCAGCAGTCCCTTGGAATGGTAAACCAAAATTTACATGCGCCCTTTCCTGCCCTTGTGAAATGACAGAAGATATGATAAAATAATTAAATATGCCGCAAACACCACAAGGAGGAAAGTCCATGAATATTTACAAAAGAAGCTTGGCGCTTCTGCTGGCGGTGGTTATGCTTTTGAGCCTGACAGTCACCGTTTTTGCTGCCAGCCATCCTGCCAAGAACGACAGCTACCGCCATCAGGTCTGCACCGAACTCAGCGACCAGGCAGAAAGCTACTACACCGGTCATTACACCTGGGAGAGCCTTTTAGCTCTGGAGGGCAGCGCCTCCGGCAGCAGCTTAAAGGCCATGGATTCCCAGCTTTATGAGGCTCTGCAGAAGCTTATGGACAGCACCATGTCCGATTCTATATCCTATAGTGCCCTGACTTCCTACTGGCCCTATACCGATACCCAACCCGGATTCAGAGATGCAACTCTGTTCTACTCCGATGCTGACAGCTCCAGCTACAACAGGGAACACGTGTGGCCCAAGAGCCGTGCCGGCTTCTATAAGAGAAACGGCGGCTGCGACCTGCATCACCTGCGGCCCACCAACTCCAACGTCAACTCAACCCGTGGCAACCTGACTATGGCCAATGTCCGGGAACTGACCTCTGACTACAAGACCTACACCTATGGCAATGAAACCGTTTTGTATTACAACTCCGGCATGGACATCGTAGAGGTCAATGACAATATTAAGGGCGATGTGGCTCGTATTATGCTCTATGTCTATGTCCGCTGGGGCCAGCCCAACCTGTTTGAGAATGTTGCAAGCAAGGATCTGCCTCCTATGGATTCCGATGACGATGCCAACAACGGCAAGAAGGTTATGTATGATTTGGAAACCATGCTGCAGTGGTGCCGGATTGACCCTGTTGACCAGTGGGAAATGACCAGAAATGACCGCTGCCAGGATGTACAGGGAAACCGGAATGTATTTATTGACTATCCGGAGCTGGCCTGGCTTCTGTTCGATCAGGACATCCCCAGCGATATGACCACCCCCTCCGGCTATGCCAAGGAGGGCGCACAGCCTGCCTACACGATCACGGCCCGCAGCAATAACGAAGCCTGGGGCACTGTCACCGTAGACAAGCGCACCGTCACTGCTCACCCCAAGACAGGCTATATGGCTGCCAATGCCACAGTCAGTCCTGCCGGTGCTGCGGAAATTACAAGAAACGGCAACAGCTTCGTGCTGTCTAAGGTCAAGAGCGATGTGACTGTCACTGTAGAATTTGCCGCAAGAGAACAGAGTACTATTTCCTACAGTGTGCCCGCAGGGGTTTCCGTTTCCGGTGCCACCAGCGGCTATGTGGGTGATGTGATCCGCTTGCCCAATGTTACAGGCACACCTACCGCCAATGCCTACAAATATTCCTTCGAGGGGTGGGTGGAAGCCCCGGTGGCCACTGCCGTTACCGACAAGGCTTCCCTAGCCCTGTACCCCGCCGGGGCAGCGTACACCTTAGGCAGCACCCAGGTCAATCTCTACGCCCTGTACTCCTATGAAGTTGCCGGAGAGGGCGATCCCAACACCTTTGCTTTGGTCACCGCCAACCGGGAGAACTGGGAAGGCTACTATGTAATGACCGGCAATGCCTCCGACGAGGAGCTTGTCCATCTGGCAACCGGTGAGGGCGTAGGCTCAGTCAGCGCTGCTGTTCCTATGAAGGACACCGGCATTGCCCAAACCGGGGACACCTTAAAGACCGTTTCTCAGGACTACATCATCCACATTGAAAAGCTCTCCGATGGTACTTACTCCATGAAGTTGGAAGGCGCCTCCAAGGCGGTCTATCTGGCCTATACCGGTTCCAGCAACTCCCTGACCATCTCCGGGACACAGGATTCCTCCGCTAAGTGGAACATCAGCTTCACCGGTGGAGCCATGGAGATTCGCAATGCTACCGCCACCAACCGCACTCTGCGCTTTAACCTCTCGGCAAAGCTCTTCCGCTGCTACACCACCGGCCAGAAGCCTGTAAACCTCTATGAAGCTTCCGGTGCTGTCCAGGCATACTATGTGACCCAGCTTCCTGAGGAAGCTCCCTGCACCCACGGAACTACCGAGCTGCGCAACGCCAAGGAAGCTACCTGTACCGAAGACGGCTACACCGGTGATCTGGTCTGCACTGTCTGCGGAGAAACTGTGGAATATGGCGAAGTGATCCCCGCCTCCTGCCCCAGCGCCGCCTATGCTGATCTGAAGCCCACCTCCTGGTATCACGAGTACACTGACTTTGTGATTTCCAGAGGTCTTATGACCGGCGCCAGCAGCACCATGTTTAATCCCAACGGCAACCTGACCCGTGGTCAGTTGGTTACCATTTTGTACCGTATGGAAGGTGAGCCTGCGGTAGATGCAGAGAATCCTTTTACCGATGTACCGGCAGGGAAGTTCTATACCGAGGCTGTCCTGTGGGCATCCTCCAATGGCATTACCACCGGCGCTTCTGCCACCAGATTTGACCCCAATTCCCCGGTTACCCGGGCGCAGATGGTCACCTTCCTGTACCGGTACGCCAAGCTTCTGGAAGTGGATGTCAGCGGAGGTGAGGACTTTGATCTGGGTGCCTTTGCAGACGGCCACACCGTCAGCAGCTATGCAAGAGAGCCTATGAAGTGGGCTTGCAGCGAGGGTATTGTCAGCGGCATGGGCAACAACTGCCTGAATCCCACCGGCACTGCCACCCGAGCTCAGTTTGCCAAGATGATTACTATTCTGTACGGTATTCCGGAAGGCTAAACAGCAGAAAATTCATACCCCCGGAGCAATTCCGGGGGAGTTTTCCTCAGTGCTGGATGTTTCAGAAAATTCCCTTTGATTTTTGTGAAATTTCTGTTATAATAGGTTGCATTGGAAGAAAACAGAACAGGAAGAGTATCGAAGTGGGGACGTTACCGAGCGCTGCCAGTGGCAGAGCAAGCGAGGCATAAGGAGTGTTAGCGGTCGAAATTTTTAACACGGCAGTGTTAAAAATTTCGGGCACCGCAACAGGACATAACGGGGCTGACTCGAAATTTTCCGTAACTTAGGCGGTTTCGTCCGCACAAAACCCTTGATTCATCGGGGTTTCAAAACATTAAAATCGAATATTTTTTCCTGTTCTCTCCTGTAGTTCTCTCCAAGTTATTTTTGAATGAGCAAACTACAGTTCAGAAAACATATGGAGAGTTATCGAAGTGGTCATAACGGGGCTGACTCGAAATCAGTTTGGGAGCAATCCCACGAGGGTTCGAATCCCTCACTCTCCGCCAAAGAATAACCGTCATTCTGATACAACGGAATGACGGTTATTTTATGCCTAAAATCAGCATTTTGAGAACTTTTTGGGAGAGAATTCTCTAAATCGAGAATTAAACTCAATTTCAAATCGTTAAAAGACAAGTAATCGTTGAAATGTTAAAATTTTGATGGTATAATATTAAAGAAGGCGGTGATATGATGAAAAAGAAAATCTTAATCACAATATCCTGCGTGCTCGCAGTATCTGTTTTGTGTTTTATAGTTATTTTTGCGATTTCTGTGAATCAAGCAAAAAACATTGTCAGGTTAATAAATGAGCAAAACTACGAAGGTCTAAAAGATGCGTGTGAAACTGCTTTTTTTATCGATAAAATACCAACGGTCTCACTTATTGCCAATGCTCTTTGCGAAATTAATGTATGGACTCCCTTGCAAACGGCTTGTAGTAATGACGATATTGAAGCGGTTAGAATCTTGCTTGAAAATGGAGCTGATCCGAATAAAACACCTCCTTTTCAGTTGTCTTGGTATGCTCCTATCCAAATCGCTGCATCTAACGGCAATGTTGATATTATGACTGTGCTAATCGAAAACGGTGCAGATGTGGAATTGCATGGTCACAACGCATTAATTAAGCTAACAAAAGATGCTAGGTGGCACATAAATGAAAGTATTCCATTAGAATCCTACAAGGCCGGATATGCTTTATTGGAGCAGCATGGCATGAGTGCCGTTCATCCAAGCTTTGAGGAACGACCGTTGTTG
>JAZQXK010000183.1:0-7591 GCA_045632785.1 Faecousia sp. | reverse complement strand
AGCCGTTCTCTTCTCCGGCTTGCTCTTTGGCCTGTTCCACGGCAATCTGTTCCAGTTCTTCTACGCCTTCTTCCTGGGCTGTCTGCTGGCTGTGGTCTATCTTCGCACCGGCAAGCTGCGCTACCCGGTTCTCCTTCATGCAATTATCAATTTCCAGGGCTCGGTTATTGCCCCCTGGGTACTTTCCATGGCTGATCTGGAAGCCCTGGATGCCCTCATGCTAAACCCCGATTTTCCAGCCCCTCTTTCCCAGCTTACCCAGATCCTGCCCGGTCTTCTTGTCTACTTCGGGTATGCCATGGTCATTATGGGACTAAACATTGCCGGCACCGTGGTGCTGATCCGCCGGCTCATCCGCTTCCGCTGGAGAAGCACAGAGCAGGAGCTTCCCAAGGGTGTGCGCTTTAAGACTGCTTATCTGAATGCAGGCGTTATCACTCTCACTGTGCTTTGCCTTGGAATGTGTGCCCTCTCCCTATTCCAATCCTAAAGAGGTAACTGCATGAAAGAGTTTATCCAATATTTCTTCGGCAAGGGTGATACCATCGAGTTCCGCAACTTCACCTTCGCCCATTTTGCCCCCATTCTTCTGGCGGTTGCTCTGATTTTTGTGATCTATAAGACCAAGGATCGCATCCGCAACTATAAAAAAGAGGATACCTTCCGCTATATCCTGGCCTTTACGCTGGTTCTCTCCGAGTTCTGCTATTTTTGGCGGCTGGTAGGTGTCCCCTCTCTGAATCCCAACCCCGTAGATCACCTGCCCATTACCGTTTGCGGCTGGGTGGCCATTTTTGCCAGCTATATGGTCATAGGCAAGAGCCAACGCCTTTTTGATATTTCTTATTTCTGGCTGTTCTCCGGCTCTATTTTTGCCCTCATTACCCCCACAGTCATTTCCTACACCGGCCCCACCCGCATCCGTTACTATCAGTTCTGGTTGGAGCATACTATGGGCTATGTGGCAGTGTTCTATATGATTTTCGTCCACGGAATGCGCCCCACAGTGAAATCCGCCATCCGCGCCTATGCCGCTCTGGTGGTGCTGGCCGGCATTGCCTACACCGCTAACCGCCTCCTTGGCCCCGGGGCAAACTATCTGTTCATGGCTCGCCCGGAGGATACCCCCTCTATTCTGGACATCCTGCCCCCCAGTTTCGCCCTGCGGTTGGCTGTAATGTTCTCCGTGGTGACGCTGATGTTCGGCCTGTCCTATCTCCCCTGGTATCTGAAAGACAGGAAGGCAAAGAAGGCTTTGCATCAGACAGCCTAAAAGCAATAACCCATACAAAAAGAGGAGGCCTAAACCTCCTCTTTTTCATATATGCTTTTTCTTATGCGCCCTGCTGCACCTGGGAAAGATCCATCTTTCCCAACTCGTTGCACCGCCGGCACAGCCGCTCCGCCAGCTCTTCTCTGGAGAAACCCTGCCCCAAAAGTTCGCTGATCTGGATGGGCGCATCCACCACATATTCCTTGGTGTCTTTCTTGAAATATGCCACATACACCGGAAGATCCATCTGCTGCCGCTGACAGTAGTTCATGAGCATCAAAGCCCCCTGATGGAATTTGGTCATTTCCCGCAGATACCCGTTGTCGGAATCCTCGGGGAAGATCACCACGGTGTGCCCCTTCCGCAGGGCAGCAACGCTTCTGCTCAGAGTATTTTTTAACCGGATATCCGGGTAGGTGGAGATCAGATCCAAGCCATTGTAAAACATTTTGGTTAATGGGGTAGCCAGCAGGCAGAAAACCCTGGCCAGCCAAAGATTCCAACATTTCTTCTTGTGGTAGTAAATGTTGGTCTGGTATCCGTAAGCCGCCTTCATATCCTCATTCATCTCATGGGTGCCCCAAAAGCGGATGGGCAAATTACTGTAAAGCTCCAGAGAGAGGGGCACGCTTGCGCCCTCGTGATTGCTCAATACAATGCTGCGAGGGGAAAGCGGTTTGCCCAGAAAGACGAACTTCGGCTTCTTCACAAACCATCTTGTAATGCCTTTCACCCGTATAAACCACTTTTTGCGGGTATATTCTACGGGGATCGGTGTGTCAAAGTCGATTGCTACCTGACTGAACATAAAAGCATCCCTCTCTTAGTGCATAAGGATGCTTTAATTGTACCACACGTTTGTGGAAATGGCAACTTTTTTGTAGAATTTTGTACTAAAAAGAGAGGCCGAAGCCTCCCTTGTGGTTGCGTCATCAATGCTCCAGCACAAACCGCCGGGTGACCGGATGGAAGCACAAATACAGCATGGGCGCAAGGGAAATAATACTTCCCACTGTAAAAACCAGGTACAGAGGGAACACATCCCCCAATGCTCCGTATAGCACCGCAGAAAGGGCCGAGCCGCCAATGGAGGCCGACTGCAAAAACCCCAGGATCGCACCCCGGTTTTCCTGGGGCAGTGCCAGCATCAAAGCCGCACTGTAGACCGTGTTGCCTGCACAGTTCATAAAAGCACCGGCAAAGCCCAGGATGCACATAGGTACAAACCGGGCTGACAGGTAGCCCACGCTGAGGAGCACCACAGAGGAGGCGAAGCCAATGGCCATGATCCAAAATCTTACCTTGGGCTTAAACTTTACCATACCCAGCAGCACCGAGCAGATCACATAGGCCGCCGTCCATACAGAGCCAACATAGCCATACATATCCACAGTAAAGCCCTTTTCCAGGCAGAAAGGCAGAATCAAGGTCATAGGGCCTGCCCCCAGGAGGTTTAGAATCAGGGCGCAGGGTACAAACAGCCGCAGGCAGGGGTCAGAAAGAATGGTTTTGATGGCAGATTTGGAGTCCCGCAGGATACTGCCCGCTGTAACCGGCGTGCCCTGCTGCACCGTTTTAGGCACACAGATAAACAGCTCCGAAAGGCTGGAGTACAGATTGCTCAAACCGTTGATCACCACGATCAAGGGCACACCGAAAAAGGCCACCAGGACACCACTGAAGGCAGAGCCCACCATATTGATCAGGGAGTTCATACCAGAGAAGATGGACTGTCCCCGCATCATATCGTCCCCGGGGATCAAATCCAAAAGCACTGTACTGACTGCGGGAGAGTAGAACACGCTGCCCATTGCCGCCAAAAATGCGGCGATCAGCACACCGGGAACATTCAGCTTATCTAAGTAGGCCAGCGCACCCACAGTGAGCATGACGGCACTTTGCATCAAATCCATGCCCACAAGTACCCATTTGCGGTTGGCCTTGTCGATGACACTCCCGGTAAAGGGGGACAGGAACATGGAAACAAACATAGAAATGGCAGACATAATGCCCATGAGGCTGGTAGAACCGGTCTTCTCATACACCCAGTAACCAATAGCCACACTGTACATGAGATCTCCAATGGTACTGACGGCATTGCCCTGCAGCAGCAGGATATAATCCCGATTCCAAAGTTTCTTCTTCACCGCACTTCGCTCCTTGATATTTTTTCTTAATTTTAGCATAGAGAAGGGTCACGGTCAAGCAACAGGCGGTTGACTGCGGTGGCATTGGAGCTCAACCGGTTGTTGAAAATGGGCGGTTGGGGTGGTTGAACGGGGGCGAGGGAGTGGTTTTCTGTACCGGAAGGGACTCGCCGGGCTGTTGGAGCAAACCATTTGAGCCCTTTCGGCGCAAAAAATAAGAGAGTGCTAATGCCCCAATGTCACTAGGTTAGCGACATTGGCTAATGCCCTACCTTTTTTGTATTTCTACGCACTTAATAATACACGGGTGCAAGGATAACCATTTCCCTTGGGCCAAAGTGACTTTTCTCATTTATTAAACATATTCACAATAGCCTGCATCATTTCCGTGTTGACCTCGCTGTACAAAGCATGGTCAACTTGCTTGCAGAACTCCATCTTTTCCTCCTGGGTAAGCTCCCGATCGTATTCCTTCTTCATCTGCTTCAGCTCCTTTTCCACCTGCTTCTGATAGGCAACTGCCCGTTCCGAGTGCAAAATGGTATTATGCCCACCATGGGCACCGGTGCCCACATAATATGTCACATTTTTTTGCCGGATCTCATCCTTGTGAGAAATCACGGATTGATGATTGAAGCTGATCACAAAATCCCGGGTGCCGTGGGCAATAAAGACCGGCACATTGGTACTGTTGATACCTTTTACTGCATCCAGCTTTGTATAGTCCTTAAAAAGCAGTGCTTGATAGGTACCCAAAAATTTCTTCGGGAAACCGCCGGCAAGGGAGTCCGTGAGGGAGCCTGCAAACTGCTCTCCTTTTTCCTCAATCAAGGTATAGCCACTGTTAAAGGGCGCCACCGCCGCACAGCCGCAGATGTTTTTGTGAAGAGCAAGCACCGAGGTCGCTGCATAGCCGCCCCAGGAATGACCGAACAAATACAGCTTATATTGAGAGAACTGCCGGTCTTTTTTGATGTAGGTCAGGGCATGATCCAAATTCACCAGGGGTGTACACATACCCACAGTGGAATCGCCCTCGGAGGCATATGTACCCTGGCAATCGTAGGAAAATACGGCAAATCCGTTTTGCACAAAGTACGCAACAAACGGAAGGTAATCATCTGCGCCGGCATGCATACCGTGGCAAACCACGACCATTTTCTTTGCGCCGTGGCAGGGGTAAAAGTATCCCTGAAGCTTCCACCGGCCGCTGGGAAAGAAGAAGGTGGTGCGTTTCAGATTTTCCTCTACGCGGCTATAATCAAATTCACCAAAAACAGTATCGATGTCCTGCTTTTCGTATCTGGGGAAGAAGGAATCGTAGAGAGCCTTTGCGCCAAGGATCGTTCCAACTTGCAGACCTGTAGTCAGCGCAAGCTTGGCAAGGGTTCTTACATTGTCTTTTAGGCTATTGCCCATCTCGTTCGCTCCCATCTGCAAACCTCTTTTCTTGAATTATTACACAGTAGTGCTTTCGCAGGCAATGCCCGCTTGCCTATTCAGTTTAACGCAAATTTACGGATTTTTCAATAGGAAACCTTACCCGTCCACTTATTATGATACACCGGAAGGGACTCGTTTCATTTGCGCCTTGCGCAAATGTATAGTGTTGCCGCCGTCAAGCCAGCGGCAAGCAGCATGTATTAAGGAGCGATTGCCACCGGCAATCGTTAATGATAGATTCGCTGCGCTCTGCAACACCACCGGACTGTTGCATTTGATTGTTCGGGTCCCTTCATATAAAAAATAGAAGGAAGGCAGAAGCCTTCCTTTTATTTTTGGTACGCCGGAAGGGACTCGAACCCCCAACCCTCGGAACCGGAATCCGATGCTCTATCCATTGAGCCACCGGCGCATACTGCTGAACTGAATCAGTAAGCCCAGTTATTATAGCAGACAGTTTCAGGTTTGTAAAGCCTTTTTTGAAAAAATCCATGTTTCCAAAGCAAAAAGCAGACACCCCGAAGGATGTCTGCCCTTTCGTTTCTTATTGCCCATACCCTCTGTACAGGAAGGTCACAATCTGTCCTCTGGTACAGGTATTGTTGGGTGCAAATTTGGTTGCGCTGGCACCGGTGGTGATACCGTTTTCTACAGCCCAAAGGACTGCATCGTGGTAATACTTATCGCTGGGAACATCCTCGAAGGGGTTATCCGTTCCTGTAATAGCAGGAGAACCGGCGGCTCTGTACATAAAAGTCACCACCTGGGCTCTGTTGCAATCTCCCTTGGGATTAAAGGTGGTAGCCGTTGCGCCGGTGGTGATACCTTCTTCCACTGCCCAAAGGACGGCTTTATAGTAGAAATCGTCTGCCTCCACATCGGTGAAGGGGTTGTTGGTTGTGGTGGGCTCGGGCTTTCCGGCGGCACGCCACAGGAAAGTGACGATTTGACCACGGGTGCAATCCTTGTTGGGGGCGAAGGTGGTGGCGGTTGTGCCGGTAGTAATACCGTTGGTATATGCCCACATAACAGGCTCATAATAATACTTGTCTCCGGGAACATCGGTGAAAGGTTCGGGGTAGGTGTCCTCTGTATAGGGAACCCATGTGATGTAGCCAAAGTGATCAGGATCGTATTGGGAAACTTTTTGGATAAACGGCTCCCACTCAGCAATGTCTGCGGGATAGTAAACGGTAGCTGTTGTGCCACGGAAAGGTGACCCAATCATGTCGGGTGGCGCACCGCGGAAAATGACCCGCTTGAGCCCGGTACAGTTTTCAAACATACCAAAATCGAGCCATGTTATTTTATCGTTTATGGTAATGCTGGTCAGATTTTCCAGACCATAAAAGGAATTGTAATACAGTTCGTTTACGCTTTCCGGAATGATATAGCCGCCGGTCAGCCCACCAGGTGCAAACATGATATATTCCTTGTTCTTGTCAAAGAGTACACCACGGCTGTCACTACTGAGATAGGGGTTGTTCACATCTACCCAGTAGCCATCCGCACCGCAACGGAGCAGGGCATTGTGGTCTACATACCGAACACTGGCGGGGAAATAGATGTTGTCTATATGATAACAATCCAAAAACGCACACTGCATGACTGTCTCAACAGTGCCGGGAATGTGATAATCTCCGCTTAACTGACCGGGAGCCTGAATGAGCTTCGTCTGATCCTTGTTAAACAGAACGCCCCGGCTGTCATTACAATAGGCGGTGTTACCCTCTGCCACCCAAATTCCTGTGAGGGAAGTGCAACCGGCGAAGGGTGCTTCCCACACATCGGTGAGTTTGGCGGGGATATACACTTCCGTCAGGTTGATACATCCTTCAAATGCACCTTGTCCGATGCTGGTCATTTCCTCGGAAAATTCGATAGTTAGAATATCTTCCGCAAAGACCTTCCAGTACTTCTTTCCCCAGAGTTCTTCCTCCATCCTGCCGCTTCCGGTAAAGGTGAGCTTTCCGGTAGCTTCATCAAAGCTCCAGTACAGATTCTTGCCACACTTGCCGCTGGTTGCTTCCTCTGCCCAAGCCACCGTAGGCATAACACCCACAAACAGACACAGAGCCAGAAGCAGCGCAAGGATTCTCTGTCTTATGTTCTTTTTCATACGCAAGTCCCTCCATAAAAATAAAATAAAAAGGTGCGCAACAGTTGCTGCGCACCGAAAAACGCAGCTCCTATTGCTGCGACACAAATTCAGATACATCCGATTGCGGCAAGGTATGCTGAATAGAGCCTGCGTTTTTGCCAAATAGGAAAAACACATGCTTGCCACAATGATTTATGAATTTGTGTCGCAAAATTATTTTACCACACCAGTCAAGAAAATTCAAGGATAAAATCTGCATTTGTGTAAAAAAGCAGACACCCCGAAGGATGTCTGCCTTTTAAGCTTTATAAATCAATACTTAACAGTGTTGACCTTAACGCCGGGGCCCATGGTGGAAGCAACCACGCAGGAGCGGATATACTGACCCTTGGCAGCAGCGGGCTTGGCCTTAACAACGGCAGCAACCAGAGTGTCCATGTTCTCCTGGAGCTTCTCAACGCCGAAGGAAACCTTGCCGATGGGGCAGTGGATGATGTTGGTCTTGTCCAGACGATACTCGACCTTACCGGCCTTGATCTCCTTGACAGCAGCGCCAACGTTGGGGGTCACGGTGCCGGCCTTGGGGGAGGGCATCAGACCCTTGGGACCCAGAACCTTACCCAGACG
>JAZQXK010000182.1:0-9638 GCA_045632785.1 Faecousia sp. | reverse complement strand
TTTAGCGGGCCGTTTTCGATAGAAGGCTGTAGGGCGGGGGCATGCCCCCGCCGGGCAGTATCGAAATTTTTGCACCGATTTTTAAGGCAAAACCCTTCGTTCCCCGTGTTATCGGCAATGCCTATCAAGGAATTGGTGCCCGGCTGGGGCATGCCCCAGCCCTACAATGGGGTTCCCTAAACTGCCCGATAAACCAAAATTTATGCTTTAACTACCCGTACCTTCTGTCATATTCGCATTCCCCCCACGCATACCCTGTTATCGGTGATGTGTAATGAAAAAACGACCCTGGCTTGTTTACCTTTTTTGGATCGGCACAGCCCTTCTGGTAGGGCTTCTTTCTGCCCTTCTTACCCACAATGCCCAAATGGAATTTTCTCAGACTGTGAAGCAGCTTCCTGCCACACCACCAGCCGTGGTCTTTCCCATTGTCTGGACGGTACTTTACACTCTCATGGGGATCGGCGCTGCAAGAGTATACCTGTCAGAGCCTTCCCGGGAACGCAGTCTGGGACTTCTGCTTTATGGGGCGCAGTTGGCAGTGAATTTCCTGTGGTCTTCCGTGTTTTTCAATCTGCAGGCCTTTGGGTTTGCCTTGGTGCTGCTTCTGGCTCTGTGGCTATTGGTCCTTGCCATGACCCTGACCTTCTGGGAAACGGACAAGGCTGCGGCGCTGCTGCAAATTCCGTACCTTCTGTGGCTGATTTTGGCTGCATACCTGGCCTTCGGGGTGTGGATTTTGAATCAGTAGTGGAATGCAGACTCATATTTTGATCCGTCCCCAACGATTGACATGGAGCCATTAAACACGCCCCTCCCGGTTTTTCGGGAGGGGCGCAGTGCTATATGGGATTCGATGGCTTAAAGAAGCTTACTTGTACATCTCAACCAGCTTCAGCAGATGCTCGTAACGCTCCTTGGCGGCTTCCTCGTTCTTGGCGAACAGGACAGTAGCACGCTCGGGGAACTCACGGGTCAGACGGCTGTAGCGAGCCTCGTTCATCAGGAACTCCTGATAGCCATCCTTGGGAGCCTTGGAGTCCAGAGTGAACTTGCCGGTCTCCTTGGAAGGATCGAAGCGGAACAGGTTCCAGTAGCCGCACTCAACGGCCTTCTTCATTTCAGCCTGGCAGTTCATCATGCCGCCCTTGATGGAGTGCATCTCACAGGGAGCGTAGCCGATGATCAGGGAGGGGCCGGGATATGCTTCGGCTTCTACGATGGCCTTGATGGTCTGAGCGGGGTTGGCGCCCATAGCGATCTGAGCAACATAGACGTAGCCGTAGGACATGGCGATCTCAGCCAGGGACTTCTTCTTGGTTTCCTTACCTGCTGCGGCAAACTGGGCAACCTGACCCAGGTTGGAGGCCTTGGAGGCCTGACCGCCGGTGTTGGAGTAAACCTCGGTGTCGAATACGAAGATGTTGACATCCTTGTTCATAGCCAGAACATGGTCCACACCGCCGAAGCCGATGTCATATGCCCAGCCGTCGCCGCCGAAGATCCAGACGGACTTCTTAGCCAGGTATTCCTTCTTAGCAAGGATGTCAGCAACATCGTCGCAGCAGACATTGGCTTCCAGGTTGGCGATCAGGGCAGCGGTGGCAGCCTTGTTGGCTTCGCCGTCAGCCATGGTGTTCAGGTAGTTCTCGCAGATGGTCTTGCGCTCGTCGGAGGAGGTACGCTCTGCCAGAGCCTTGATCTTGGCAGCCAGGCTCTCACGGATGGTCTCCTGAGCGACATACATACCCAGACCGTGCTCGGCGTTGTCTTCGAACAGGGAGTTAGACCATGCGGGGCCGTGGCCGTTCTTGTTGGTGGTGTAGGGAGAGGTAGCAGCGGGGCCGCCCCAGATGGAGGAACAGCCGGTGGCGTTGGAGATGTACATACGCTCGCCGAAGAGCTGGGTGATCAGGCGGGCATAGCTGGTCTCGGCACAGCCTGCGCAGGAGCCGGAGAACTCAAGCATGGGCTGCTTGAACTGGCTGCCCTTGACGGTGTTGTCCTGGATTTCCTTCTTCTCAGCAACATTGGCTACCATGTAGTTGAAGACTTCCTGCTCAGCCAGCTCGGCTTCCTGAGGAACCATGGTGATAGCCTGAGTGGGACATACGCCTACGCAGACGCCGCAGCCCATGCAGTCCAGGGGAGAAACGGCCATGGTGTAGGAGTAAACGCCCTTGCCCTTGCCAGCCTTGACGGGAACGATACGGGCGCCGGCGGGAGCCTTGGCAGCCTCTTCCTCAGTCAGAGCGAAGGGACGGATGGTAGCATGGGGACATACATAAGCACAGTTGTTACACTGGATGCACTTGGTCTCGTCCCAGTGGGGAACGGTAACGGCAACGCCGCGCTTTTCGTAAGCAGCAGCGCCCAGAGCGAACTGGCCGTCAACATAGTCCACGAAAGCGGAAACGGGCAGGCTGTCGCCGTCCATCTTGCCAACGGGATTCAGGATGCTCTTAACCAGCTTGACAGTCTCGGGGTTGCCAACCAGCTCGACCTCGTCCATAGCGTCCTGAGCTTCGGCCCAGGCAGCGGGAACGTCGATCTTCACATAAGCGGTAGCGCCGGCATCGATGGCATTCCAGTTGCACTCAACGACTTCACGGCCCTTCTTCAGGTAGGAAGCCTCAGCAGCAGCCTTCATGTAGCCAATAGCCTCTTCGGAGGGCATAACATTGGCCAGGGAGAAGAAAGCGGACTGCAGGATGGTGTTGGTGCGCTTGCCCATGCCAACCTTGATAGCCAGGTCGATGGCATTGATGGTGTAGAGCTGAATGTTGTTCTGAGCAATGTAACGCTTGGTGGCAGCATCCAGATGATGCTCCAGATCCTCAGCGGTCCACTGGCAGTTGATCAGGAATACACCGCCGGGCTTGACGTCCTGAACCATCTTGAAACCCTTGATGATGTAGGAGGGGTTATGGCAGGCAACGAAGTCGGCCTTGTTGATGTAGTAGGGGCTCTTGATGGCCTTGTCACCGAAGCGCAGATGGCTGATGGTGACGCCGCCGGTCTTCTTGGAGTCATACTGGAAGTAAGCCTGAACGTACTTGCCGGTATGGTCGCCGATGATCTTGATGGAGTTCTTGTTGGCGCCAACGGTGCCGTCGCCGCCCAGACCCCAGAACTTGCACTCGATGGTGCCTTCTGCGGCGGTGTTGGGGGAGGGCTTCTCCTCCAGGGACAGCATGGTCACATCGTCAACGATGCCCATGGTGAACTCACGCTTGGGCTGTGCCTTAGCCAGCTCTTCGTAAACGGCAAAGACGGATGCGGGAGGAGTGTCCTTGGAACCCAGACCGTAACGGCCGCCAATGACCTTAATGTCATTTCTGCCGGCGTTGGCCAGAGCCATAACAACATCCATGTACAGAGGCTCGCCCTGGGAGCCGGGCTCCTTGGTGCGGTCCAGAACAGCGATAGCCTTGGTGGTAGCGGGGATAGCTTCCAGCAGCTTCTCGGGAGCGAAGGGGCGGAACAGGCGAACCTTGACCAGACCGACCTTCTCGCCGTGAGCATTCATGTAGTCGATAACTTCTTCTGCTACGTCGTTGATGGAACCCATGGCAACGATGACACGGTCAGCATCGGGTGCACCGTAGTAGTTGAACAGCTTGTAGTTGGTGCCCAGCTTGGCATTGACCTTGTCCATGTACTTCTCTACGATTGCGGGCAGAGCGGTATAGTACTTGTTGCAAGCCTCACGGTGCTGGAAGAAGATGTCGCCGTTCTCGTGGGAACCACGCATAGCGGGACGCTCGGGGTTCAGGCTGTGCTTACGGAACTCGGCAACGGCATCCATGTCGCACATTTCCTTCAGGTCTTCGTAATCCCAGATAGCGATCTTCTGGATCTCGTGGGAGGTACGGAAGCCGTCGAAGAAGTTCAGGAAGGGAACGCGGCCTTCCAGAGCAGCCAGATGAGCAACAGCGCCCAGGTCCATAACTTCCTGAGGATTAGTTTCGCACATCATGGCGAAGCCGGTCTGACGGCAGGCATAAACGTCGGAATGGTCACCGAAGATGTTCAGAGCCTGGGAAGATACGGTACGGGCAGAAACATGGAACACGCTGGGCAGCAGCTCGCCGGCGATCTTGTACATATTGGGGATCATCAGCAGCAGACCCTGAGAAGCGGTGTAGGTGGTGGTGAGGGCACCGGCGGCCAGAGAGCCGTGAACAGTACCGGCACCACCGGCCTCAGACTGCATCTCAACGACCTTAACGGTGTTGCCAAAGATGTTCTTGCGGCCTGCAGCGGACCACTGGTCAACATAGTCGGCCATGGGGCTGGAGGGGGTGATGGGGAAAATGCCGGCTACCTCAGTAAAAGCGTAGCTGACGTGGGCGGCAGCGGTATTGCCGTCCATGGTTTTAAATTTTCTAGCCAAGTTGAAATACCTCCTAAAGTAATTCATTTAGACTATCCCAGCGAATAAACCGGGATGCCTACCTAGTCAAGCCTATTTTAACACCAAAACCCCGTTTTGTAAACCGGAAAAAGCAACTAATTTGGTTTTGTGACTTTTTATTTTTCCATGCCGGGTAAAAAAGAGGCCGAATCGGGAACTTCTATTTGTCTTTTTGGGAAATATGTAGTATGATGGAGGGAAAGAACGAATGAAGGAGTGGTCTTGTGATCTGTACAGTGCGCTCTTTGGGACTTTCCGGGGTGTACGGCTGCGGAGTTTCCTGCGAATGTTTTATCTCTCAGGGCTTGCCCGGCTTTGAAGTAGTAGGCCTGCCTGATGCGGCAGTGAAAGAGGCTCGGGAGCGGGTGCGTGCTGCTGCCAAAAGCAGCGGTTTCCGCTTCCCCAACAGCCGCATTACGGTGAATCTCGCCCCCGCCAGTATCCGCAAATCCGGCACAGTTTACGATCTTCCCATTTTGATCGGCATTTTAGCCGCCTCTGGTCTGGTGCGGAAGCCGGAAGAAGACGAGGCGTTTATTGGTGAATTGAGTCTGGAGGGTGCGGTGCGCCCCATTTCTGGGGTTCTTCCCATGGCTATGGCTGCCAGAGATGAGGGGATCAAGACCCTCTATGTCCCTGCGGAGAATGCCGCCGAGGCCACCCTGGCAAGAGGAGCAAAGGTCATCCCCGTGGAGACTGTTGCACAGCTTGTGTGGCACATGGCCGGGGCGGATCAGATCGAAGCCGAGCCGGAGTGGAATCCTGTCAGCGACAGCGAGGCGGTTTTGGATTTTGCCGAAGTTAAGGGGCAGGAGAATGTAAAAAGAGCTATGGAGATCGCTGCTGCCGGTGGGCATAACATTTTGCTGGTTGGCCCCCCCGGTTCGGGCAAAAGTATGCTCAGCAAACGGCTTCCTTCCATCCTTCCTGATATGACCTGGGAGGAATCCTTGGAAGTGTCCAAAATCTACTCTGTTATGGGCTTGCTTACCAGAAAAGCCCCTCTGGTGCAGACCCGTCCCTTCCGCAGTCCTCACCACACCATTTCCACCGCAGGTCTTGCCGGAGGTGGCTCCAATCCCCGCCCGGGGGAAATATCCATGGCACATAAGGGCATCTTGTTTTTAGACGAGCTGCCGGAGTTTAAGAAGGACACCCTGGACATTATGCGCCAGCCTTTGGAGGACGGAAGCGTCACCATTTCCAGAGTCAGCGGCGCTGTGACCTATCCTGCGGAATTTATGCTGGTTTGTGCCATGAATCCCTGTAAATGCGGCTGGTACGGAGACCCCTCCGGGCGCTGCACCTGCTCCCAGGCATCCATTGACAGCTACCAGAGCCATGTATCCGGCCCACTTCTGGACAGAATCGACATTGTGGTGGATGTACCTGCAGTCCGCTTTGAGGATTTAAGAAACCGGGAGCAGGCGGAGTCCTCCAAAGAGGTCAAAGCAAGGGTCAATGCCGCAAGAGCTGCCCAGCATCAAAGATTTACCGGGGAGCATACCTTGTGCAATGCCCGTATGACCCCCTCCCAGACCCAGAAGCACTGTCTTTTGGATGAAGACTGTGAAAAGCTGATGAAAGCGGCCTTTTCCTCCATGGGTCTGACCGCCCGGAGCTATGACCGCATTTTGCGTGTAGCCAGAACTATTGCGGACTTAGACGGAAGCGAAAATATTACCCCCGCACATTTGGCAGAGGCCATTCAGTTCAGAACCGCCAAAATTGGCGGCTAAGGAGGAAAACTTATGAAACGGATGAGAAAAGTGCTGCCGTGGCTTTTGATCCTGGTGCTGCTTTTCTGCGGCTGCCGCAAGGAAGTAATGAACCCGGAACTGGATTCCGTAAAGCGCAGCGGCACAATAAAAGTGGGCGTTCTGGTGAACAGACCCTACGCCTACGAGGAAGACGGGGTTTTTCAGGGCTTTGACTGCGTTTTGGCCCAGTCAGTTGCCCATGAATTGGGACTGAAAGCCGAAATCGTCCCTCTGACCTGGGAGCAGCGGTGGCTGGCTCTCAATGATGGCAGTGTAGACTGCGTCTGGGGCGGCATTACAGCCACAGACGATCTGGCAGAAACCCTTGGAGTATCCCAAAGCTATCTCACAGGAACGCCGATCCTGGTCATGCCCCAAAGCGAAGAAAAACAGAAGGACTTTACAGGACTGTGTATTGCCGCGGCAGAAGGCTCTGCTTGCGCTTTGGCGGCAGAGGTCTGTCTGGGAGAAATTACCCTTGTGCAGTCCTCCGGGCAGGAGGATGCCATGAAGAAAGTTCTGTCAGGAGAGGCAGACGGGGCAGTTGTAGACCTGGCTGCTGCTTTGGCTGTGGGCTTGGGAGAGCTGACCGTCCGGGAGGATGTATTTCTGGGGACTCTGGAATTTAAGGCGGTATTCCGCCACAACAGCGACCTGATCCCCGCAGTAGACAAGGCACTTACAGACCTGCAAAACCGGGGCGAGCTGGAAAAGCTGGCCCAGGAGTACGGCCTCAGCGGACAGCTTGTGGTAGGCTGAGATTTTGTAAAAAGATGTTGAATTTTCCTATATTGGAGATATAATAGGGAAAGAACAGTTAGCAGTTAACAACGAATCAAACTGAAATTTTCTGACGATTCCATGATATAAATCTGAAACGGAGGTTGAAATCGTGAGTGTGGATAGAGAAAGACAGAATATGCAGCCCCAGGCCAAGGAAGAATGGGAGCGCATTTTAGACGAAGCCCTCCGGGATGCTGACCTGGGGGCAATCCCCACCCGGCAGCGGAAGGACGATCCGGTTCTCTGGGAGCTGGATGAGCTTTTGGGGGAGATCGGTATGGAGGAAGAGCCTGTGAAGGAAGACCCTCTGGCTGCCTTTTGGGACGAAACCTTGGAAACGGAGCAAATCCTGGCCCAGTCAGACTTTGACCGCCGGGATGTGAGAAACCGCACCAGAGAAGAAAAAGTCCGGGAAGAAGCCCATGTCCGGCGGCATCCTGCCCCGCAAAGAGAGAATCCTTCCGGCAGAGTGCAGACCCGACCCGCTCCCGCAAGACGGCAGGAGCCTCATCAGGCTCAGAGAAGACAGCCCTCCAAAAAGGCTGCTGTGCAGGATGACGGCCTGCGGAAGTTCCGCAAAAACCGCTTCTGGCTTCTGGGCTTTTTGTGGCTGAGTATCCTTTTTACAGAGTTTGTGATCCGCATTGCCACCATCCGTGAATCCTTCTGGGAACCGGGATTGCTCTTTACCATGCTCTTTGCCATTGGCCCCGCTATTTTGTTCTTCGTAGGTCTTACCCTCTGCAAGAACCCCAAGGTCAACCGGGTCATAGCCATATGCCTTATGGCGGTGATGTTCCTTCTGTACGCATCCCAGCTCATTTACTATAAGGTCTTCGGGCAGTTCTATACCTTCATGTCCATGACCAATGCCGATCAGGGCTTCGGCTTTATGGGCACCATTCTTACCACCATTGGTAAAAATCTGCACATTCTGCTTATTTTGGCACTGCCCCTGGTTTTCCTGTGGGTTTTGGGCAAGCGGTTCTTCAGCTTCAAGGGCGGCGCAAATCTGAAAAGCAGCATTGCCTTTGTGCTGGTTTCCGTGGTGATCCATTTCTCCATTGTGATTATCCTGCCTCTCTGGGGCAAGGATGCCAACACCCCCAGAGATTGCTACCACTATATTGGCGACGTCAAGGAATCCGCAGCGCAGCTTGGTCTGGGCACGGCCTTCCGTCTGGATACCAAGTGGTTCATCTTCGGCACAGGCAAGACCCATGACCTTGATCTTTCCGTGCCGGAATACAATGACGGCGAGGAAGACCCGGACACAGACCCCGTATCCCCCGGAGTAACCGACCCCACCACCAACCCCGGCGATACCCAGCCCACTGAGGAAGGGGAAACCCTACCCCCCGAAACACAGCCCATCGAGTATGGCTATAACATTCTGAATCTGGACTTTGAAGCCCTGGCTGCTGCCGAGGGTGATAAGGACATTCGGGATATGCACCTGTACTTTAACAGCCAGCGGCCTTCCAAACAGAACGAAATGACCGGCATTTTTAAGGGCTGCAACCTGATTATGCTCACTGCTGAGGGCTTCTCCCATCTGGCCATTGATCCGGAGCTGACCCCCACACTGTACAAAATGCAGACCGAGGGCATCAACTTCACCAATTTCTATACCCCCATCTGGGGCGTATCTACCTCCGACGGTGAGTATGTTGCCATGACAGGCACCCTGCCCAAGTCCGGTGTTTGGAGCTTCAAGAAGACCGGCGAGCAGAAAAACTATATGCCCCTGACCATGGGTATGCAGCTAAAGAACCTGGGTTACAGCACCTATGCTTACCACAACCATACCCACACCTACTACGGCAGAGATCTGTCCCACCCCAATCTGGGCTATATCTACAAGGGCATGGGCAACGGCTTGGAAGAGGGCGTCAAGAAGCAGTGGCCCGCTTCCGATATTGAAATGATCGACTACACCGTTTCCGACTATATCGGTCAGCAGCCCTTCCATGCTTACTATATGACTGTTTCCGGTCACTTGGAGTATAACTTCCTGGGCGGCAACCGGATGTCCAGCAAGAATAAAGAGGCGGTGGCTCACCTGCCTTACAGTGACGATGTCCGTGCCTACCTGGCTACCCAGATCGAGCTGGACCGTGCCCTTGCACTGCTGCTGCAAAAGCTGGAGGAAGCAGGATTGGCGGAAAATACAGTCATTGCCTTCACCGCAGACCACTATCCCTACGGCCTTACCAATGAGGAGATCAGCGAACTGCAGGGCCATACCGTAGAAGAAAATTTCGAGCTGTACCGCAATGCCTGCATCATCTACAAGAAGGGTATGACCCCGGTCACTGTAGACGAGGTTGCCTGCTCTGCGGACTTCCTGCCCACCCTTTCTAACCTCTTTGGCCTGGAATTTGACTCCCGACTGTATATCGGACGGGATGTGTTCTCCGATGCCGATCCTCTCATCATCTTTAAGAATAAGAGCTGGATCACCGACAAGGCCAGCTACAATGCCCAGACCGGTGAGATCGTCAGCTTCACCGGTGAGGAAATTTCCGAGGACTATGTGGACTATATCAAGGCCGTGGTGAAAAACAAGCTGTCTATTTCCACCAAGATTTTGGAAGAGGACTATTGGAGAGCCCTGTTTAAGCCGGAATAAACCATACCTGAATCAAGAGCCGAAGGCGGGAACCACCTGCCTTCGG
>JAZQXK010000181.1:0-13220 GCA_045632785.1 Faecousia sp. | reverse complement strand
CTTTCATCCAGCGCCAACTCCATTCTATCTTTAATGTCCTGCATCCGCTGATCCAGCATGGAGCTGATATCGGCACATTCCCGGAGATCTTTGGAGAGCTTTTCTCCCAGATCGGCAGGGATGTCTTTTTTATATTTGAGCTGATGCTCCAGGCTTGCCCAGAAGTCCATGGCAATGGTGCGAAGCTGCACTTCTACCTTCACATGGCAGGTAACATCCTTCAGGAAGACCGGCACGGATACGATGAGATGCAAGCTGCGGTAACCGTTTTCCTTGGGGTGCTTTATGTAGTCCTTCACCTGCAAAATGGTAAGATCACTTTGCCGAAGAAGACAGTCCACCAATAAGTAAATATCATCCACAAAGGGGCAAACCACCCGAATGCCTGCTACATCGGTGAGATTTTCCCAGATGGATTCCAGAGTCATGGGAAAGCCACGCCGCTGCAGCTTTTCCAGAATGCTTTCCATGGATTTGAGCCGGGTGCGGATGCTCTCAATGGGGTTGCGGTCATTTTCTTGAGAGAATTCCTCGTTGAGAACCTTGAATTTGGTTTCCATTTCCATCATGGCGCAGCGGTAGCGGCTCATGAGGGTCTTGAGCTGCCGCATTTGGCCTAAAATCTCCTCCATGCCGAACTGGCGCAGAGCGGCAATACGGGCAGGAGTCAGCCCTAAGCTCCCGGTGGGCATATTTTCCATTTCATCAGCTCCCTTTTGCGTTTCTAATAAAATTATACGCAAATCCAGGGTGACCGTCAAGGTACTTCACAGTTTCTTTACAAAAGAGAACGGCAAGAAAGTTTTTCTCCATGCTTTTCTTTTCCCTCCCGGTGTGGTAAAATAAAGCAAACATCCTTTTCAGGAGGAATGTATATGGATTTTCAACTTTGCGCCCCGTTTCAGCCCACAGGGGACCAGCCGGAGGCCATCCGCAGTCTGGTGGAGGGTGTAAAACTGGGGCTTTCGGAGCAGACCCTTCTGGGTGTCACCGGCTCCGGTAAGACCTTCACCATGGCAAATGTGATCGCACAGGTGAACAAGCCTACCCTGGTGCTGGCCCACAACAAAACTCTGGCCGCCCAGCTATGCAGTGAGCTGCGGGAGTTCTTCCCCAACAATGCCGTAGAATATTTTATTTCCTACTACGACTACTATCAGCCGGAAGCCTATATTGCCCACACGGACACCTATATTGAAAAGGACTCCGCCATTAACGAGGAAATTGACCGCCTGCGCCACTCCGCAACCTCTGCCCTTTCTGAGCGGCGGGATGTAATCGTAGTGGCCTCGGTTAGCTGTATTTACGGTCTGGGCGACCCTATCGACTATAAAAACATGGTTATTTCCCTGCGGGTGGGGCAGGAACGGCCTTTGGACGATGTGCTTCGGAAGCTGGCAGAGATCCGCTATGAGCGAAACGATCTGGACTTCTCCCGAAATAAGTTCCGTGTCCGGGGCGATACCTTGGAAATCTACCCCGCCTACTGGAATGGGAAGGCCATTCGGGTGGAGTTTTTCGGTGACGAGATCGACCGGATTTCCGAGATCAATGCCGTTACCGGCATCCCGGAGCGGTATTTGGAACACGTTGCCATCTACCCTGCCAGCCACTATGTAGCCTCCCCGGAGAAAATGGCACGAGCCATGAAGGAGATTCAAGAGGAATGTGACCGGCAGGTCATGTTTTTCCGCAGCCAGGACAAGCTGTTGGAAGCCCAGCGCATTGCCCAGCGAACCAACTATGACTTGGAAATGCTGGCAGAGATCGGTTTCTGCTCCGGCATTGAGAACTACTCCCGGGTCATCGCCGGCAGAGAGCCGGGCACACCACCGACCACACTTATGGACTATTTCCCTGAGGATTTTCTCATGTTCATTGACGAAAGCCATGTGACTGTGCCGCAGGTACGCGCTATGTACGCAGGTGACCGCTCCCGGAAGGACAGCTTGGTCAACTACGGCTTCCGCCTGCCCTCAGCCTATGACAACCGACCCCTGAACTTTACGGAGTTTCAGTCCAAGCAGAATCAGGTTATCTACATTTCCGCAACTCCTGCGGAGTTTGAGCGGGAACGCTCCGGGCGTATTGCGGAGCAGGTGATCCGTCCCACCGGCCTTTTAGACCCGGTGACAGAGGTGCGCCCCATTGAAGGTCAGATCGATGACCTGATCGGGGAGATCAATGCTGCAACTGCCCGGGATGAGCGGGTTCTGGTGACTACTCTGACTAAGAAAATGGCAGAGGACTTGACCAACTATCTTCTGCGTATGGGCATCAAGGTGCGGTATATGCACTCCGATGTGGCGGCTATGGAGCGAATGGAGATCATTCGGGACTTGCGCATGGGGAAATTCCATGTGCTAGTGGGCATCAACCTTCTGAGAGAGGGTCTGGACTTGCCGGAGGTCAGTCTGGTTGCTATTTTGGATGCGGACAAGGAAGGCTTCCTCCGCTCCGAAACCAGCCTGATCCAGACCATCGGACGGGCCGCCCGAAATGCCGGTGGCAAAGTTCTTCTCTATGCGGACAAGATCACTGCCGCTATGGATGCGGCTCTGAAAGAAACGGAACGCCGCCGCAATATTCAGCAGGCCTACAATGAAGCCCATGGCATTACCCCCAAGACCATTGTGAAGTCTGTTCGTGATCTCATTGAAATTTCCAAATCCACTGCGGAGAGCCGCCGGAAGGATGGCATCAAGATGACCAAGGCAGAGCGGGAGAAGGAAATTGCCCGACTGGAAAAGGAGATGCGGCAAGCGGCAAAGATGATGGAATTCGAGTATGCTGCTGTGCTTCGGGATCAGATCATTCAGCTCAGAGGCGGGAAATGAGCCTGCGGCTCAGTGAAATTGACCGTTAGTCAGTTGCGGTGTCCCTACAGTGGGCCGTGCAAACGGGACAGATAGACGAAAATTTACGGCCTTAGGCCTACAAATAAGAAGAAACGCGAAGATCTATCTCAAAGGAGGTTACAAATTTATGGAACTGGCAAAAATCGTTGTGATCTTGGGTGCGGTGGTGATTCTTGGAGGAATTGCGGCCATTATTATCGCCTGCGTCAGCAGAAAGCCTGCGGAGGTGACAGGGGAGGATTCATACTTCGATGGCAGCACCTTGCAGCTCATTGGCTATCGGATTCTTTCGGCTCTGGTTTGTACGGTTACCCTGAGTATTGCTTACCCATGGATGTTCTGCATGATGCGGGGCTGGGAAGTGAAGCACACCGTTATCCATGGAAGACGGCTGAAATTTACCGGCAAGGGTCATCAGCTCATTGGAAAATACTTGCTGTGGCTGTTTTTGACCGTTATCACTTTGGGCATCTATGGCATCTGGTTCGGGCTGGGCATGAAGAAGTGGCTGGTTAAGCACACGGTTTATGCTGACGAGGAATGCCCGGTGGAGAGCTACTTCTCCGGCGGCGCAGGAGGCTATCTGGGTATGCGTATCCTTTCGGTGCTGCTTAGTGTTTTTACTCTGGGCATCGGCAGAGCATGGGCTAAGAAAAATGTCCTGGCCTGGGAGGCAAAACATACCCACATCGGTGGCAGCCCTCTGGTCTTCCAGGGCAGCGGTGGGAAGCTCTTTGGTAAATATCTGCTGCTTGTGCTGCTGACGCCTCTTACCTTGGGTATTTATACGCTGTGTTTCCCTGTGATTTTCCTAAAATGGCAGATGAAGCATACGGAGGCACTTTATCAAACCCCGGAGATCCGGGCCAAGGCAAGGTCCCACGAAGCTACTGCTGCCCAGGATTTTGCCAGGTATCGCATTGCGGCAAACGACCAGGAGATCGCAGCCCTGAGAAGCGGCTACACCGGCAAGGAGAGCCAGGATGCCCTGGAGAAAATGGCCGGGGAAGGAAATTGCTATGCTGCCTATGACCTGGCGAAACGAATCAAGGGCGAGTCCCCGGTCTATGAAGGCAGAGCCTTGGAGCTGCTAAAGCAGGCGGCCCGGGGTAGATACCACGGTGCCCTTCTGGATCTGGCAAAGCAAAGCGCATCGGAGGATGCCGTGTCCATCCTCACTGCGGCGGCGCAGCAGGGAAATCCGGAGGCAAGCTGGCTGCTGGCAGAGGCTTATGAAAGAGCCGGGGACTTGCAGCACGCAGCCTACTGGTTTAAGATCGCCCTGGAATGGGGCAACACAGAGGCAACTGCCCATGCCGGGGAATATGAGAGCCTGATTACAAGAATTGCCCTTTCGTTGGCAGAGGGGCAAAATGCGCCCAAGGGCGGCGGTGCTTTGGGTGTCGTTCTGGGTGTGATCGGAGGCGTGGTGCTTCTGGGCGGTGTGGCGGCAGCTGTGATGCTGCTGTTCCTGATTCGACCTATGGAGGCAACCAAAGCGCCTGCCCGTGCCCCTGCGGCTGTGACCTGGGTAGATTTGGATGAAATTCAGGGCAGCACCTACACCGCTGAGGATGTCTGGGGCCAGCAGGTTCAGTACATCATAGACGAAGAGACCTTCTTTGACCGGGATAGCGGAACACTTTATATCTCCTTCGGCTGTGTGGAGTATGACCACTATGTATATCTCCGCCACTCCAACGGCTGGTTTACGGAGCGTATCGCCTGGGGCGAAGGCATCACCCAGGTTCACTACCCCTTTGTAATTGCTCCCGATGTCATTGAAGTTTGGGCAAAATATGACGAAACAGAGGGTGAGTATCTTCGCAGCCACTATTTGCAAGTCGAAACAGGCAGCTCCTGGGAAGCAGAGCAGTGGTTAGAGGAAAAATATCAGGAAGCAGAGCCTCCCACGGAAGAACCTCAGTTGCCGGAAACAGAACCTCCCACGGAGGAGCCCACAGAGCCCAGTATCATTGGCCGTTGGGAGAACTGGGACACTCTGACCAATCTGGACACCGGGGACACCTTCCTGGAGATTACGACCTGGGTCTTTGAGGAAGACGGCACTTATTGGTGTTCCTTCAGTGAGGGAATTCCCAACACGGACGGAACAGGAGAATACTTTGGCGGTGCTTACTGGAACATTGTAGGCGGCTCCGGTGAGGAAGGTACTTATACCATAGACGGAGAAACCTTGATTCTGAGCTACTATATGCAAGGAGAAGATCCGATTCTGTTCACCACAGAATATACGGCCATCTTTGAAGGAGAGTGCTTGACCATCCAGCGCAAGGGTGGAGTGCCCGGAAGACCTATGACCAAAGTTGAGTAATACGGAAGGCACCCTGCAAGGCAGAGAAACCTTGTGGGGTGCTTTTTCGGCAAGGGAAAGAGATCTTTCGATTTAGTGGGCAGTTGGCGCTGCCGCGCCAAGCACACCAACGACTGCTAAGTTGAGCCAAAATTTGCAGTTCATGCCCTTTTGCAAAAAGAAACCCATTGCAATTTATGTCAAAAAGGGGTATGATAGAGAAAATGAGGAAGTGCCCCCAAAAGGCACTGCAAAAGAGGGAAACACCTGTGAAGAAAGCGATTTTATGGGATTTGGACGGCACACTTTTATATACTCTGCCTGACATTGCCGCCGCCAGCAACGCCACCCTGCGCCACTTCGGTCTGCCGGAGCGGAAACTGGAAGAATTTTATGCCTTTGTGGGAAACGGGGCAAGACATCAGATCCGCAGTGCCATTGGCTATGAGCCGGAAAACTTTGAAGAAATCTGCGCCTGGTATAAAGCCTATTATGCAGAGCATAGCGCAGACACCAGCCGCCCCTACGAAGGCATCCAGGCCCTGACGGAGCAGCTTCGCAAAGAGGGCTACCTGCAGGCCATCGTCACCAATAAGCCCCACAATGCCACCTTGCCCTTGTGGAAGCAGTGGTTCCCGGAATTCGACCTGGCTTTGGGAGAATCCCCGGAGCGGCCCAGAAAGCCATATCCCGATATGGTGGATCATACTCTGAAGCTGCTGGGTGTGGAGAAAGAGAATGCCGTGTATGTAGGTGACTCCGAGGTGGATGTGCTGACCGCACGAAACGCAGGGCTTTCCTGCATAGCCCTGACTTGGGGCTACCGCAGCCGGGAGGTGCTTCTGGAAGCAGGAGCCACCCACCTGTGCCAAAAGCCGGAGGATTTTATGGGCATTTTGGAGGAAGTGTTTTATGCCAAATGAATTTTACGCCCTGATCTCCCGAATGCGGTATATTACCCGCTGGGGGCTCATGCGCAACAGCTTTTCCGAGAACATTCAGGAGCATTCCCACATGGTAGCAGTGCTGGCTCATGCTCTTGCACTCATTCGCCGGGATATTTTGAAGCTCCCCGGAGCAGACCCGGATAAATGCGCTGTGGCGGCTCTGTACCACGATGCTTCGGAGATCCTCACCGGCGATCTTCCAACCCCGGTGAAGTATTTTAACCCGGAGATCAAAAAAGCTTATAAGCAGGTGGAGGGGGTCAGCGGAGAAAAGCTCCTTTCCATGCTGCCGGAGGAATTGCGGGGCAGCTATGAGCATCTGATTTTGGAAGATGACCCGGAAACACTGCTTACCGTTAAGGCGGCGGACAAGCTTTCTGCCTATATTAAGTGTGTGGAAGAATTAAAGGCGGGCAATCAGGAGTTCGAGTCCGCCCAGAAGCAGACCCAAAAAGCTCTGGAAGAAATGGATTTGCCGGAGCTGCGGTATTTTATGGAGAAATTCCTCCCCGCCTTCAGCCTGAACCTGGATCAGCTGTAAGGGCGTGGAAACATCATATTTATAAATGGAGGCGGCCATATGAAAGACGGATTTGTAAAAGTAGCGGCAGCATCTTTGGATGTGCGGATTGCGGACTGCGAGTTTAACGCAGAGCAATGTATGCGCGCCATCGACAAGGCAGAGGAAATGGAGGTTCGGATCCTTACCTTGCCGGAGCTGTGCCTGACCGGCTATAGCTGTCAGGAACTGTTTAATCAAGAAACTCTGCGCCGGGGCGCATGGAGCGCACTGGAAAAGGTGGCAAAGTACACCGAAGGGAAAAAGGTGCTGACCTTTGTAGGCTTGCCCTGCGCCCATGACGGACGGCTTTATAACTGCGCCGCCGCTGTTCAGGGCGGAAAGATCCTTGCCCTGATCCCCAAGAATCACATCCCCGGCTACGGCGAATTTTACGAGTCCCGGTATTTTGACTCTGCCCCTCAGGGTCACGACTGGATCCACGATGTTCCCTTCGACAAGAAGGTTCTGTTTGTGTGCCGTCAGATGCCGGAGCTGATCGTAGGCTGTGAGATCTGTGAAGATCTGTGGGCACCCTGGCAGCCCTCCGGCGATATGGCTCTGGCAGGCGCTACCATTGTGGTAAACCTTTCTGCTTCCCCTGCTGTGGCAGGTAAGGGTGACTACCGCAGAGCCCTGGTCAGCGGTCAATCTGCCCGGTTGATCTGCGGCTATGTCTATGCCTGTGCCTCCTGCAAGGAGTCTACTCAGGACGGTGTGTTCTCCGGTCACAACATCATTGCGGAAAACGGCAACCTTCTGGAAGAGTCCCGGATCATGGAGCCGGACTTTATTGCCACGGAGATCGATGTCCGTGCTATGTCTGCTGAGCGTATGCGCCAGGGCGCTTACCGTGGCGGCAACCGGAGAGATTTCACGGTTATTGAGATGGATATGCCCATTGAGGACACTGTACTGACCAGAAATGTGGAAGCTCTGCCCTTTATTCCCAAGGAAGCAGAGCGGCAGCAGCAGTTTGAGGAGATCCTTACCATTCAGGCAACCGGCCTTGCTCGGCGGCTGGAGCACGTGCACAGCAAGACGGCTGTGGTGGGTGTCAGCGGCGGTCTGGACTCTGCGCTTGCCCTTCTGGTCATGGCTCGTACCGCGGATATGCTGGGCTGGGACAGAAAGCAGCTCCATGCTCTCAGTATGCCCTGCTTCGGCACTACCGGCAGAACCAGAGGCAATGCAGAGAAGATGGCGGCGGCACTGGGCGTCACCTTCCGGGAGATTCCCATTGAGGCCGCTGTGAAGCAGCACTTTAAGGACCTGGGCCTGCCTGAAAGCGACCGCTCCGTGGCCTATGAAAACTCCCAGGCCAGAGAGCGCACCCAGATCCTTATGGATTACGCCAATATGGTAAGCGGTCTGGTGGTAGGCACCGGCGACCTCAGCGAGCTGGCTCTGGGCTGGTGTACCTATAACGGTGACCATATGAGTATGTACAGTGTCAACTGCGGCGTACCCAAGACTCTGGCCCGCTATCTGGTTGCCTTTGAAGGCAAACGTCTGGGCGGGGAACTGGAAAAGGTGCTTCTGGATGTGGTGGATACCCCCGTATCTCCTGAGCTGCTGCCCCCTGCCCAAGGAGAAATTTCTCAGGTTACCGAGAGCTTGGTTGGCCCTTATGAGCTGCATGACTTCTTCCTGTATCAGCTGGTGCGCTGCGGTCACGAGCCTGCAAAGGTCTACCGTCTGGCCTGTATTGCCTTCCGGGGACAGTATGGGGAGGAAACCATCCTCAAGTGGCTCAAGGTGTTCTACCGCCGCTTCTTCCGGCAGCAGTTTAAGAGAAGCTGTATGCCTGACGGCCCCAAGGTTGGCCCTGTCAGCCTCTCCCCCAGAGGAGATTGGCGTATGCCCACCGACGGTTGCGAAGCCCTTTGGATGTCCCGGCTGGAAGAGCTGTAAGCGTGAATGTTATAGGGGGGACAGGAATGTCTACCCCTATACAGAGAGAATTGCGGGAAAGGATGGGGAGAATCCCGGAAACTTCTAAATTTTTCCCCGAAGCCGTTGCAAAAAATCCAAAAATCCGATATAATACTATTTACCCCAATTTGATGAAGGTGGGATAAATTATGCATGATGAACAAGTAAGAAAGCCTGAGCCTTGGGAAGATGCCACCCCCAGACCGGCACAGCCCCGGCGCAGAAAGAGAAAAAAGACCAAGTGGGAAATTTTTAAGGAGCGGTATCTGCGCCTGGTGGTACTCTTTGCCGGTGTGGTTCTGCTGATTTTCCTGGTGGTTGGTTTGATCCGGCTGGCTACCGGCGGCCCTGACCCCACAGAGATCCCCACAGAAACCGTGGAGGAAGCACCCACCGAGGTCGGCCCCCAGGCGGAAGAAGTGCTGGAGCCTGCCAAGATTTTGGCTGCCCAGTATGACTATGACGCAGCCATTGAGCTGCTCATGACCTTCCAGGGCTTGGATACCCGGGTAGAGCTGGCTCTGGATGAATACCGCAATGCCAGAAATACCCTGATTGTCTGGCACGACAACACCAGCATTCCCCACATCTCCTTCCAGAATCTGATCGTCGACCCGGATCGGGCCTTCGACGGTGACTCCGCAGCAAGAGATTATGCAAAGTATAACCTGACTGTGGCAGAGTTCCAGGCAGCTTTGGATCAGATGTACCGTAACAATTTCGTTCTGGTTTCCATGACGGATGTGGCTGTTCCCAATGCAGAAGGTGTTTTTGAAGCCACGCAGATCATGCTCCCCGCAGGAAAGAAGCCTCTGATCATGTCTCTGCTTCCTGCAGGCTATACCCTGAACCGTGCCGGTGATGGCTTTGCCCGTCGGCTGGTCGTCGGGGAGGATGGCAAGATCACCGCAGAGTATATTGACATCACTGCCACCCGGCAGTATGGCGCCTACGACTTCGTATCTGTTCTGGAAGCCTTTATTGCCCAGCATCCCGACTTCTCCTACCACGGAGCAAGAGCCGTTATCGGTTTCGATGACGATCCCGAACCTCTGGGCTACGATATGGCCAAGGAGACCGATATGGCAGAGCTAAAGAAGGTTGTACAGTGCCTGGGAGATACGGGCTATGAGTTCGCCAGCTTCAGCTATGAAGGTGTCCGCTATGGCGATGCAGAGGCCAGTGAAGTGAAGGCCGATGTGGATGCCTGGAAGACTGTCTATGGCGAACTTCTGGGGGATGTAGAAATCCTCATTTATGCCGGCGGCAGCGACCTGCTGGAATACTCCGGCGAAAAGTTCAACACGCTGTACAGTGCGGGTTTCCGCTACTTTGTAGGCATGGACAACAAGACCAAGAGCTGGGGCATTATTGCAGACAGCTATGTCCGCCAGGATCGCCGCACGATCAACGGCACCCGCATTACCGAGGATCAAAAGCTGCTGATTGACCTCTTTGATGCCGATTCCATCAGAGACCCCGAAAGACCCTGAGTAAAAACATAAAACCAAATCTCCGATGGCCTCCGGGCTGTCGGAGATTTTTGGTTGCGAAAAAAGCAGGACAGGGCGTTTAGGGGGAGATTATGGTAATCCGGGTAAGGGGGAAGAAGTTATGAACAGATGTGGAAATCTGCTGAAATTTCCGGAAGCTTTCCGAAATAAGCCGGAATTGTAAGGGTTTTCCCCTAGGGGGCTGTGGAAAAGTCTGTGGAAAGTGGGGATAACTCCTTCGTTTTTTTCCAGTGGAAAGGATTATGTGGAAAAATTATGTCTACCAAGGGAGGGGAGTGGAGGACTTTTACTTTTTGTGCAAGATACCGGAGAAGGAAGAAATTTCCTTCTTCTTTTTTTCATATTTTTCCCGGTTTTTACTAGCATGACAGGACAGGTTGTGTTATAATGTAGGTTACGATGGAGAAGGTATAGGCTTTTTCCATTTTCACAAGTGTTTGATATAGAAATTTACCGTTTGAGGTTTTGAATATGATGGAATTATTGGCTCCTGCCGGGTCTATGGAGGCTCTGCGGGCAGCAGTGCAAAATGGCGCAAATGCGGTATATTTGGGGGTTGGCCCCTTTAATGCCCGTCAGAGTGCCAGAAACTTTACTGTAGACAGCCTGCGGGAAGCAGTCTCCTATGCCCACATCCGTGGAGTGGCTGTGCATTTGACACTGAATACCCTGGTTTCCGACCGGGAGAGCGGTGAGGCAGCAGAGCTGATCCGTCAGGCTGCTCTGGCCGGGGTGGATGCCTTTATTGTGCAGGATCTGGGGGTCTTGGCTCTTTGCCGGCAAATTGCCCCGGATGTGCCTCTCCATGCTTCTACGCAGATGTCCATTCACTCTTTAGAGGGCGTGCGGCAGGCAGCGGAGCTGGGGGTTAGCCGGGTGGTGCTGTCCAGAGAGCTTCCCAAGGAGGAAATTGCCCGAATTTGCCGCAACAGCCCTGTGGAGATCGAGGTCTTCGCCCACGGCGCCCTTTGTATGTGTTATTCCGGGCAGTGCTATATGTCCGGTGTCATTGGCAGGCGTTCCGGCAACCGGGGGCAGTGCGCGCAGCCTTGCCGTCTACCCTATGGCTACGGAAAATTCAGCCACAAGCATCCCCTTAGCTTAAAGGACAACTGCCTTGTGGAGTATTTGGGAGAACTGGAGGCCATGGGCGTGGCCTCGGTGAAGCTGGAAGGCAGAATGAAGCGGTCTGAATATGTGGCAACGGTGACCAAGGTATACCGGCAGGCCATGGACTCCCGCCGTGTAACGGAAGAGCAGATGGCAGAGCTAATGGCCTCTTTTAACCGTCAGGGCTTTACAGATGCTTATTATCACGGCAACCCCGGAAGAACCATGTTCGGTGTCCGGGAGGAGGAGCAGCAGGACAAGAGCTTCCTTGCTGCTGCCAGGGCGACCTATGAAAACGGAGAAAATCCCCTGGTGCCGGTGCGGTTTTATATGATCGTCAACCGCGGGCCGGTTATGCTGGCTGTGCAGGACGATCTTGGAAACATCCACAAGATCACAGGCCCCCGTCCGGAGCCTGCCCGCAGCCGGGAGCTGACTGCTGACGAGCTTCGCCAACGTTTGAGCAAAACCGGCGGCACGGCCTATTACTGCCAAAAGGTCAGTGTAGTGGTAGACCCGGGGCTGAGTCTACCGGCTTCTGCCATTAACGCCATGCGCCGGGAAGTGCTGGATGGATTGACCATTTTAAGAGCCCGTCGGCAGACACCTCGACTGGGCAGACTGACTCGCCCGTTGATCTATAAGGGACAGGAGGAAAAACCGGGGCTGACTGTGCAGGTTACTGCCACAGAGCAGGTGACCCCCCTTCTTCTTTCCATGAAGCCCGTGTTTCTCTATGTGCCCTTGCATCTGCTGTCCCAGAATCCGGGCTTCTACACCGAGGTGGGGAAGAAGGTGCGCCTTGCAGCAGTGCTTCCCAGAATCATTCACAATAAAGAGCGGAGCAAGATCGTAGAGCGGCTGGATGCTGTCTATGCCATGGGTATCCGCCATGTGCTGATCGGCAATCTGGGGCAGATATCCCTGGCTCATGCCAGAGGCTTTGGGGTGATCGGGGATTTCGGCCTGAACATCTACAACAGCCGCAGTATGAACACCCTGCAGAGCCTGGGCTTTGTAGGTGGCACGGTGTCCTTTGAAATGACTCTGCCCCAAATTCGGGACATTTCTAAGGCAGTGCCTACGGAGGCCATTGTCTACGGAAGGCTGCCCCTGATGGTCACGGAAAACTGTCTGATCCGCAACCGCACCGGTCAGTGCAGCTGCGGCGGAGCAGTGAGTGTAAAGCTTTTAGACCGCATGGGAGAGGAGTTCCCCATTATCAAAGACGGCGATAGCTGCCGCAGTGTGGTGCTTAATGGTAAGAAGCTGTACTGGCTGGACAAGAAGCGGGATTGGCAAAATCTGGGCCTTTATGCCCTGCGGCTGCTGTTCACCACGGAAAACGGCAGAGAGGTAGACAGTGTGCTGCGGGCATGGCAGAATGAAGCCCCCTTTGAGCCGGGTCATTCTACCAGAGGGCTGTACCTGCGTGGTGTTGAGTAGTGCGCCGTTGGCGCAATGAAATCCGCCTTGGGGCGGGTGAAATAGCTGCGCTGTGCAATATTTGCTTCGCAAATGTGAGATCGACCTTTGGTCGGTTGCGGTGTCCCCTGCGGGGATAAATGAAAAGATGTTTTCGTAGGGAACGGCCTGCGTGCCGTTCCTTCCATGGAGAAAGGTAAATTCCAATTTATCGGGCAGTTTTCGATAGACGGCTGTAGGGGCCGGATATATCCGGCCCGGCAGAAAAGTTTGAAAAACAGCACCATTTAGGGCGAATTCGTACAAATTTGCAGTGCGGAACGGGCCGGATGTATCCGGCCCCTACGAAGGGGGCGTCCTAAACTGCCCGATAAACCAAAATTTATCCTCCCTTTATACCGGAAGCGCAAAATCTTTTTTTATTTCACTGTCCGCTTGACGGGGAGCAGATCATACTGTGCCGGGGGGTGGATTATTACCATCTGTATGTCAAAAACGACCACTTATGAGAAAACAGTAGAAATATTTCCGGCGGTATCGTATGATAACCCCGTCGAA
>JAZQXK010000180.1:0-6397 GCA_045632785.1 Faecousia sp. | reverse complement strand
AATATCCTCCACCCGGCGCACAGATACACCTGCCAAGTACATCTCAATGAGAGATTCTTCCACACTGCTCTCCCTGCGGCGGTATCTTTCAATAATGGCAGTCTCGAAAGAAATGCCTTTGAGCCGAGGCATATGGAGTGTTACCTCCCCGGAGGTTGTGGCTAGTTTGCGGTCATAGTGTCCGCTACGGTAGCCCTGACGGGCCTCGCTGCGCTCGTAACGAGCAGCCTGGGTAAGCTTCTCTGCTTCCGCTTCCAGAAGCTCATTGAGCGTTTCTTCTACGCTTCCCCGCACCAATTCTCTAATTTGTCCCTTGATAATTTCCTCGTTGAATTGTACAATGTTGTTGGACATGGTTTGTCGTCTCCTTTCGAATGTTGTGTAGCAACTTCATTCTACCAGAGACTGGCAAGCCGTGTCTATCTTTTTATGCCTTTTTCAATTTGCGCAATTTATTATACCTTATCCATCTGGTGTCGTGCTGATTAAAGCCGATAACCACAACTACAATTTATCACTGCCAGTATACCATGACGATATTCCAAACGCAACGCAGAAAAAGGGTGGGAGCCGAAGCTCCCACCCGGAAAAGTTATGAAACAGATCAAATTGCCAGCGACGGCTCGTCGACCTTACTTAAAATATCTGTTCAGCAGGCCCTGCAGTGCCTTGCCGTGGCGGGCCTCATCACGGGCCATTGCTGGGTACATACCAGCATATATGCTCAATCAGCGATAATAAGAAGCGATTACCATTGACACAGGTGTTCACCCTTTATATGTTTTATTTTGATATGACCTGAGAAGCCAAATTCATTCCCACTTTTATAAGGGTATGCAGAAACTGTTACCTGCCCATACGTTTGGGCGATGGGCATAATCGATTCCACCATAGCCAAAAACAAGCCATAGCATTGGGCGAAGGTTGTCAAAGGAACCAATCCGAATTCTCTGTAAGCTACAAAATTGGAAAAACAACAAGCCCTATTATTGTCTGCGCTCCAATAAATGCTGATTTCCTTTTCGGGACCCATTTCTTTGACTTTGCTATGTATAATATTATATGCCCTTCCGACCAGACTGTTTAACAGTGTCGGCTGGGAACTTTTAACCCGGTTCTTAAAGGCATTTCCTTCCGTCTCATAGTAATCATAAATGGTCGCTGAAATATTACCGGAGACAGAGATTCTTGCATAGTGTTCTGTTTTGGTGCATGCTATTGCACCCTTCTTCGCAGTCCTTGTTCGACTATCTTCCAAGACAACCGTACGGAAACTGCAATCAGCAATATAAGGCCTCAGAACCTGTCTTGCCTGCTCAATAAGTTTCTGCTTATCATAAGCATATCCTGATTTAAGCGGATCATTAGAAGTATTCTTCGCCTGAATGATCCATCCATTAGAAAACAAACCCGTATTGTACCGATAATAATTTTCATCCAGATGAAACAAAGAATCAAAGGTAAATGCCTTTCCCTTATGTTTTATGGCATGAGTATGTATTTCTCTCCATATCTTCACAACCATAGGTGATGAAGATGACCAATGAGGAGACTTCGTAAATTCGTACCTTGACATAAAAAACTCCTTTCTTGAGAAGTGAAATTCGGCTCATATTTTGTTGATGATATGCTATGATTATATAGGCAGTTGCGCTTGTTGTCAATATAAGGTGCCGCATAAAAGATCCAGGTAGTGTCAAGAGTTATGCGCAAATTTGATTTCGGCAACTGGCAGAAATCTATTACAACAGAGGGGTGCTTTGTCACCCCTTGACTACATTTTTAGCGGTCTGGGCGCAACGTGTCAAGGGCGGCGAAGCCGTTCACTTTACCCTTGACACCCGCTGGCAGCTATGCTGCCCATTTCTTGAGTCGTTCAAAAAATCCTACAGCAACTTGACACCGTCTTAAGGAGATATGCGGTTGAATTTCGCAGAAATCTTTCGTATAATAGCAAATAGAAAAAGTGCCGCTTTGGAGAAGCAACTCCAGGATGACAGGCAATGCCCCCCACACCGCAGCAACCGAACTACAAGGAGGAAGAAAGACCATGATAGAAGCGAAATTCGAATACCAAACTGGAAAAGAGCGCCCTCAGGTTGTGTTGTTGGGAAACGGCGTGGAAAGGAAAAGCGGACTGCCGACATGGAAGGAACTACTGAAAAGTTTAATCGTAGATGCCACTTTTTGCTTGACCGAGGATTTGGAGGATAATGTACCCTTCCCGCTCCTATACCAAATTTTATCCACCCAGTCACCTGCGCCTGCTCATCTAAGTGCCAAAGACATCCAAGAAGAGGAACAGCGGCTGGCGGAGGCCATGAAGGCACTGACAAACTGCTCCAACATTTTCCTGGATCAGCTCCCTGGGCTGGATGCGGATCACATCATGACTACCAACTACTCTTACTGCATTGAAAAAGCCTTTTTCCCCAATCTGGATTTTGCAAACCAGCGGGTGCGTGGGCAGCATCGGTTCTACCTGGCCAAGAAGGCAGGAAGCAATGCGCCTCTGCGAGAACGAGATTACCGGCTGCACAGCGGCTATTTGGCTCAGTCCGCAAATAGAACCACTGGAATTTGGCATATCCATGGAGAATGCTGCACGCCCCGTGGGATCGTTTTAAGCCATGACCGATACGGAAGGCTACTCCGGCGGATTGAAAGCATCTGTGAAAATCAGCGGTATTCCAAAACCGCCAGGTCCGCACCGGTTAAGCAGTATAACTCTTGGCCTGAGCTTTTTCTCCATGGAGATGTCTACATTCTGGGGCTTGGGTTGGAACCCACTGAATTTGATTTGTGGTGGTTGATTCGCCGCAAACAGCGGGAGCGTTATTCTGCAGGAAAGATCTATTTCTATGAGCGTGAACCCCTTGGCGGTTTCACTGAGAGCAAGCATCTTTTGATGAAGGCCAGCGGTGTAGAACTGTGCAGTGCCGGTTGTACAAGGGACACAGATTATGATGATTTTTACATGACCGCTCTGTATGAAATCAAAGAGCGGATCGCAAAGGCCAGAACATAAAAAGAGGCAACAGATATGGACGATGTAATTTTTTCTGCCCCGGAGCTTTGGAATGAGATCTCCAAGACAGCGCAGTTTCAGCAAGAAACTTATGATTTGAATATGCTGAAAGATATCCGCTCCCGTCTTGCTTTGCCCCCCACTGGAAGTATGCCTATGCTGCTGAAAAAGCACCATATATCCTGCGAGGAGCTTCTGGATGCGGTTTTGAGCTGTATGCAACCTTTTGCAGATATGCTGAACGATTTGTATGCAATGTTTCAGAAGGCAGGCGCACAGCAATCGAACCACAATCTGAGAATCCAGTTTGATTTCAACAAAAGCAAAAATAGCTTTTCCTGGGATCTGGACTTCTTTCGGCAACAGGCAGAAACTTCCGGGAAATGCCTTGTTGCCATATATGCCAAGATCCCCGCACAGCCCTTTGCACTGAGCAATAAAATCAGAGAGATCGGACGCCCTGAATGGATAAACAAAACAGAACACCTATATCCGGAAAAGATCCAAAAATGGTTACAGGAATACGATGCTTGCCCCAGAGGAGCTTGGCCCAATTGGATGCCCGATCCTCCTCCTTGTGAAAATCCGGAACTGAACAAACAGATCAGGGCACTTTGGAGCATCCTTCAGGTTGCCCACCGCAAATGCCTGCAGGACTATAGCCCCCAATACCAGCCTCAAGGAGAAGATGCTGCCCTTTGGTGGGCCGAAGTTGACCGCTGGATGCAGTCTTATATCAGCGCGATCTGCGATTTGCTGCTGCTTGTGCAAGGCCAGATCGCCCACCGGCAAGCCCCTTCTGCCAATGCCGCTGCCCAGACAATCAAGGATATCGTTGCTGAGGTTTCCATGAGCGAAGTAACTGTGGAAGTATGGCATCAGGCAGTCATGGATATTTTGAATCTGCCTTTTTGGAAAAAGCGATACGAGTTATATTCCGTCTGGATCTGCACACAAATCGTCGATGCGCTCTCCCAAAACGATGTTACCTATCATGTAACAGACAATACCCTCTCCTTCTCTTTCTCCGGCTCGCACATTGCAACCCTCAATGCCTACCATCCTCCCCTAGAGCTTTGGGCAGAGGTTCGCACGCATTATGCCTGCCCCGATGATCGTCCCCGAAAAAACCACATTCAGCCAGACTACACCCTGGCCATCGGGGATGCCTACAAGGCAGATCATTCTGCCGCCGTAGTGGAGTGTAAGCAGTATAAGAAGTATAGCCGCAAGAACTTTTTGAATGCTGCGGAAGATTATGCAGGGGGCAGACCCAATGCCAGTGTATTTCTAACGAACTATGGCCCTATTCCCAGCACTTTAAAGGATTCCGCCAAGGAAGAATTTCGTGATCGAATCCAGTTCTGTGAATTTGTGCGTCCTGGCACAAAAGGTACTGTTGTCTTCCGGCATGAGCTAAAAGAAGCAATTGACCGATACTATGACTTAAACTACCCAGCCCGATTGCCTGCGTATCCCTTACCTGAGGGGGATTGCTCCATCCGTCTGCGCTGGGGAGAACTTCCAGCAGACCTGGACCTACATATGGTTATCACTAGCGACGAGGAGATTTTCCGCGTTGGATACAATCAAAAGGGCGGAAAATGCGTTGCGCCCTTTGCAGTCCACGGAAAAGATGACACCGCAGGGCACGGAAACGAGACTATACAAATTACTAGAATGCTTCCAGGCGAATACGATATTTATGTCCACGACTATCACGAAACCGGGAAGCTGTCCAGCCCCATTACCTTGCTCATAGAGGTTAACGGCATCGTAAGATACGCAATCAGCCGAACAGAGCCTATTGCGCCCCAAACCGTATGGCATCCGTATAGGATCTCCGATGGGATGGTCATTCCGGTTAATGATACAGTAGAACTTGAGCCACAGCTTTCATAAGAAGCTGCGGCTCAAATGTTTGCGTTGAGGGCGGTTTGTGCCGCCTTGGATGTTTGTATTGAAAAAGTTTGCATCTAACTGCACTTATTTTCAATAGAATCAGCCACTAGATAAACCCTGCTATAAGATCACGCACCATACATAACCTCTCCTACAACCAAACACCTCACCAACTTTGCACAGGATTTTTGTCCTGTGCTTTTTGTTTGCCTTCGCCCAGTTCCTCTCACAAAACACAGAATTTTTTGAAAAGTGGTTTAGTTTTTGCCATTCTCGCTGCCTATCCAATAGAGAGAAGGGACTTTCCTCTCGTGTACCTTGAGAATGAAACAGCCGTTACCGAGAAGGGTACGACCGCCATGACACCGTAAGGGCATACAGAAGAGCGTGAACACGCCGGTGAGAGCCACGGGCAGGAGCGGGATCGGAGGAACGATGTAGGTTTTGAAAGTCAAAAGTTGGGTGAAGTTTTGCTCAAAGCGCAAAAAGGAGTTTTTAGAGGTGCCCTAAATATTGCCGTATAATCCTCCCTCTTTTACAAATAATAGCCTTGAAATTGACAGCTTTGGAAAGAGGAGAGAAGATATGAAAGCAACCGGAATTGTCCGTCGCATTGACGATTTGGGCCGTGTGGTCATTCCTAAAGAGATCCGTAGAACGCTGCGTATCCGGGAGGGAGACCCCCTGGAAATCTACACAGAAAAGGACGGCGGTGTGATTTTCCGCAAATACTCCCCCATGGGGGATTTGCAGGACTTTGCCGGGCAGATCTGCGAAGCCATGGGGAAAAACACCGGGCATATTGCTGCCGTAGCTGACCGGGATTCCATCATCGCCCTGTCCGGGGCGCCCCGGCGAGAGCTGATGGATCAGCGCAACTCTCAGGATCTGGAATATATCATGGAACAGCGCAAGGCCTACAGCTATATGCCCGGTGGAGTGAAACTGCCTGCGGTAGAGGGTACGCAAAAGTATTTTCTGGGTGCGGCTGCCCCCATTGTGGTACAGGGGGACCTTATGGGCTGCGTCATGCTCCTGATGGACGAAAAGGAGCAGGTGCCTGCTGAAGGGGACAAAAAAGTGGTGCAGTCCTTTGCAGGCTTTCTGGGCAAGCAGATGGAGAGCTGAGGGCATAAGCGCAGCAAGTCTATATGTAGAAACCCGCCCCTGCCGGATCTGGCAGAGGCGGTAGTTTTATGAAAAAGTGGGATTACAGACCCAGACCCTTCTGCAGGTTCACAACGAAGTCCTGCACATTGGTCACGATACCCTTGGCAGAGAGGCTGCCACGGTCGGCCAGCTTGTTGACGGCGAACTCGGAAACGCCAACGGTATAGAAGTAGATCTGGCGGATGGTGCCGTCGGGCATGACACGGAAAGAGGGGGTCATGTTGCCGGTGGCGATGGTATGCAGGGTGGTAGCCATGCAGATAACGGTGGTAGCGGAGCGAACCTGGTCACGCATAG
>JAZQXK010000179.1:0-7542 GCA_045632785.1 Faecousia sp. | reverse complement strand
AATGCTGGATAAGGCCAACACCGAAACTTTTGGCCACCCGGAGCCTACCCAGGTGAGCCTGACCATCGAAAAAGGTCCCTTCATCGTCATCACCGGCCACGATCTTTACGATCTGAAACTGCTGCTGGAGCAGACAGAGGGCAAGGGTATCAACATCTACACCCACGGCGAAATGCTGCCTGCTCATGCCTATCCGGAACTGAAGAAGTATCCCCATCTGAAAGGCAACTTCGGCACCGCATGGCAGAATCAGCAGAAAGAATTTGCAGTTCTGCCTGCACCTATCCTGTTTACCACAAACTGCCTTATGCCACCGAAAGAAGCATACTCCGACCGTGTGTTCACCACCGAGGTGGTCGGCTATCCCGGAATGCAGCATATTGGTTCCAACAAAGATTTCACTCCTATCATCGAAAAGACCTTGGAACTGGGCGGCTTTGACAAGGATACCACCTTCCCCGGAATCAACGGCGGCGAAACTGTGATGACCGGTTTTGCAAGAAATACGGTTATGTCTGTTGCCGGTACCGTCATTGATGCGGTCAAATCCGGTGCTATCAAGCATTTCTTCCTTGTGGCAGGCTGCGACGGCTCCAGACCCGGGCGGAACTACTACACCGAGTTCGTCAAACAGACTCCCAAGGACACGGTAGTGCTGACCCTGGCCTGCGGCAAGTACCGCTTCAATGACCTGGACCTTGGTACCATCGGCGGTCTGCCCCGGCTCATGGACATCGGACAGTGCAACGATGCTTACTCTGCCATTCAGATCGCTGTGGCCCTGGCTGAAGCCTTTGACTGTGGAGTCAATAATCTGCCCCTTTCCATGGCTCTGAGCTGGTACGAGCAGAAGGCCGTCTGTATTCTGCTGACCCTGCTGCATCTGGGCATCAAGAACATCCGCCTTGGTCCCACGCTTCCTGCCTTCATTTCTCCCAATGTGCTTTCTTTCCTGGTGGAGAAGTTTCATATTGCACCCATTACCACACCTGAAGAAGATTTGATGGCAATTCTGGGATAAACCTCCAATTTCCTTGTTGCTCATAAAACATAGAAATTGCATGGATCATAAAACAAAAAAGCATTCTACGTAAATCAGCGTTTCATTTTTTGATATGCAGTCTGGTAAATACTCCCATTCTATGATATGATAATAATATCCTATTTGGCCTACCCATTTCAGCAAGGATTACCAAAAAGAAAGAGATGGAGTATTATGTCAGGCAATCGTTATACCGATCAGCTTCGCAAGCTGAAGACGGCGTTTGGATTTGATTTTGTCAGCCTTGCGATCGTCCTGGAGTCCAGCCAGCAATTGCTGACATGGGTTCATGCCACAGGCAACCGAAACACTCAGTATCGCCGTATTGTCCTGGAGCCAGGCAAGGGAATTGCCGGTGAAGTTTATCACGGTGGAAATGCCCTGCTCATTCAGGATGCTAATGAAGAAATATCCGAACAGGATCGTTTCAAATACCCGATAACCATTTCGGAAGCGCTGAGGAGCATCCTGGCATTCCCGCTCTGGAAAGAAAATAAAGTTGCCGGTATCCTTCTTCTGGCTTTCCGCAGTCCCAACAAAATCACACAGGAACTGTTTGGGGACGTTTTGCGCCACATCACCCCTGTTTTTTGTGACTTCCAGGTACAGCAAGTGGAATTCGATGCAGTAGGCCGGGCAGGAGATTCTGCCTATACCCAGCCTGTCCCTGTTTATGAACTGATGAATTATCATATCATGCGGGCACACGAAGAGGAACGGTACCGCATTTCCCGGGAACTGCATGACAGCATTATGCAGCAGCTTGTAGGTGTTCAGATGCAGATTCGCACCGTGAAATATCAGCCCAGCCGGGAGAAAGCAATCGAAACACTGGAACAGATCGATGTGCAGATGGCCGAGATTCAGAACGAATTGCGCAGGATTTCCACCAGTCTGCGGCCTACGGTATTGGACGATTTGGGATTGAGCGCGGCCTATCGTGCCTACTTCGACCGTATTCAGGAAGCCTTTGGTGTGCAAATAAACTTTCGTGACTATACCACTATATCGCGATATACCCAAGAGCAGGAAACAGTGTTTTTCCGTGTCTGTCAGGAGGCAGTCAATAATGCCTGCAAATATTCCGGTTGCAATGAGATCACAGTCTCACTTGTGGAAACGGAAGGACATCTGATGCTGGAGGTTTTGGACCATGGTGTTGGTTTCGATCCGGAACATATTCAGGCTAAGGGTTCCGGTATGGGACTTTGGGGCATGGCGGATCGGGCGGAACTGATAGACGGTGAACTGACATATCAGAGCGCACCCGGAAAAGGTACGACAATTTGGCTGACTGCGCCAATCTCGGGAAAGGATAAAAAATGAGAATTCTGATTGCCGATGACCATGAGGTCGTATGCAGAGGCTTTGAAATGCTGCTGAACTATCAGAACGATATGGAAGTGGTGGGCATCGCCCATAACGGTCAGCAGGCGTATGATCTGGTAGGAAAAATTCGTCCTGATATCGTACTGATGGATATCTCCATGCCGCCCGGAGAGAGTGGAATCGTGACCGCCGGACGCATCTGCTCGGATTATCCAGAGACAAAAGTCATTATGCTTACCATGTATGACGACCGTGAGTATCTGCTTTATACGATTCAGAATGGTATCTCCGGCTATCTGCTGAAAAATGCCTCGGAGAAAGATCTGATGGAAGCCCTTCGTACCGTATATGCAGGGGGCGTCTTCATCTGCAAAGAGATGGTCCCTTATCTGATACAAGGTTATGTGGGCCGTCACCGGGAGGATGGCGACGGACTCCTTCAGTTGGCAGAACGGGAAGTAGAAGTACTTACCCTCATAGCAAAAGGTTATGGCAACAAGGAGATTGCAGAAAAGCTGTTCCTGTCAGTAAAAACCGTAGAAAGTTACAAGGCCAGGATAAAGACAAAATTGAATCTGTATACCCAGCCGGAGCTTGTGGAGTATGCCATCAAAAAGAAGCTGTTACAATTTTAAGACAAAATCACAGGGGATTCCCTCTCTTAGCAAAGAGGGAATCCCCTGTCGTTTTTTCTTTTTCGTATTGTTATAATGATGATGTAACACAACAGCCCCCTGCAATGCGGTCAATCGGTGTGCTGCGTTCCAGGGATTTGTCCTGACGCAGAGCTTCCAATGCTTCGGGTGTGTTGATATTGGAAAGCAGCATATCCGAAAACACAGAAGTCTCAAGTGAGAAGATTAGGCTGGGAACTGCCTTCATAATATCGGTTATTTTGTAATTTCCCCGGGCAATCATAGATTCAATCGCAGGGAGACATTGCTTAGAATAGATTCCGCACAAAGGATGTATTCTCCCGGCACGATCCTGGCAGATTACCGCATCAAATCCTTCACCTGCCTGAAGCATTGCTTTAGCAAGTTTCCCTGAGAACAACGGCATATCGCAGGCAACCACAAGTAGCGCATCACTCCTGCATAAGGACAACGAACAACGTAAACCCTCCATAGGTCCTCGGTCTGTCACCTGATCAAACACCGGCAAAAATGGCGAATCCCCAAGCCAGGAAGCATCCTGAAGCGAAATCAGTTTTTCGTCAAAATCGGACAAAGCATTTTCCAGTCGTGACAAAAAAGTTTGCTGCTGCAGTTGCAGCAATGCTTTATTCGCCCCTCCCATCCGTCGACCCTTTCCGCCAGCGAGAATCAAAACACCATAGGTTCGTTTCAATCAATCACCTTCTCTATTGTCATAAAAGCGGTTACCATGCAAAGATATTTATGGAGTGTTGCTATGAAAATCAGAAAAATTTTACTTTTCCTCTTGGTTTGCTTTTTACTGTCTGCATGCGGCAGCCCAAAATCATCAAACGCTGTGGAGGCGTCTGATACCGCGGTTACATTTACCGACGACCTCGGCCGGGCGGTTACTGTCAGCAATCCCAAACGGGTTGCTGCCTTACTGGGTAGTTTTGCGGAAGTCTGGCAGTTGGCAGGAGGGCAGGTTATTGCGACTGCCGATGATGCTTGGGACGATTTTTGTCTGGAACTACCGGAGGATGCTGTAAACCTGGGCGGCACCAAACACCTGAGTCTGGAACTGCTGCTCTCTGCCCAGCCGGATTTCATTCTGGCCAGTACCAACACCCGTCAGAATTTGGAATTCCGGGAGACTCTGGAGGCAACTTCTATTCCTGTTGCCTACTTTGATGTGTTCAATTTTGAGGACTATCTTCGTCTGTTGGACATCTGCACAGACATTACCGGCTACAAAGACCGTTACGAAATCTACGGCACCGCAGTGGAAAAGGAAATCCAGAGCGTTGTGGAACAGAGCAAGCTGCGGCTGCAGAATCAGCAAGCGCCTAGAGTACTGTTCCTCCGGGCTTCTGCCTCCGCCGTTCATGTGAAGAACAGCGAAGGTGTCATCTTGGGTGACATGCTGAAAAATCTGGGCTGTATCAATATTGCTGATTCGGATGCGACCCTATTGGAGAATTTAAGCATTGAGCGGATTCTGGAAGCAGACCCGGACTTCATCTTTGTAGTGCAGCAGGGCGACAATGCAGCCGGTACACGAGAGTATGTGCGGCAATTTCTCCAGGAACACCCTGCCTGGGCCCAACTAACAGCGGTAAAGCAGGATAATGTACATTTTATGGAAAAACAGCTATTCGGTCTGAAACCGAATCATCGTTGGGGACAGGCGTATTCCGTCGTAGAGGAGATCCTGGCCAATGGATAAGAAAAAAACGAGGCTGTTCAAAGCAGCATCTGCCTTTTGCCTGCTAGCGACGACTTGCAGCCTGCTGTTGGGTGCGGTGCCCTTGTCTCTCCGGCAACTGCTGCTGTCGGTACTTGAGGAACCCGGTAATACCGCGGGCTATATTTTTTGGTATGCCCGACTGCCAAGAACCGCAGCATGTCTGCTGTCCGGCGCTGCCCTGGCGGTGTCCGGTGCTGTGATTCAGGCGGTATTGAGCAACAAACTGGCCTCTCCCAGTATTATCGGTGTCAATGCCGGTGCCGGTCTGGCAGTGACAGTTTGCTGCGCCCTGGGATTACTGTCTGGCTGGACCATCGCTTTGTCTGCTTTCGTGGGAGCTATGGTTTCCGTGCTGTTGGTGGTATTCACCGCACAGAAAACCGGTGCATCCCGTACCACCGTGATTTTAGGCGGTGTGGCGGTAAACAGCTTCCTCAACGCACTGTCAGAAGCGCTTACTGTCCTGATACCGGATGCAGGTGTTCTCAGCGGTGATTTCCGCGTGGGTGGTTTTTCCTCTGTGATACCTGCCCGTCTGATGCCTGCGGGCATTTTGATCGCCTGCTCTCTGATTCTGGTACTGTCTGTACACAATGATCTGGATGTACTGTCGCTGGGCGAAGAGACTGCCCAGAGTTTGGGTATGTCCGTCAGAAAAATGCGAACGCTGTTCTTGGTGTTGGCTGCCATGCTGGCAGGTGCTTCTGTCAGCTTTTCCGGACTGCTGGGCTTTGTAGGCCTGATCGTGCCCCATGCCGTCCGCAGGATGGCCGGTACGGAAAGCCGTTATCTGCTGCCTCTGTGTGCTTTGTGCGGTGCAGGATTCGTTACTGCCTGCGACCTGGTTTCCCGGCTGGTGTTTATTCCTTATGAACTGCCAGTAGGTATTCTTATGTCCGTGCTGGGCGGCCCCTTCTTCCTGCTGCTGCTTTCCAGGCGGAAAGGAGGCAGGAACTATGCTTGAAATCCAAAATCTTTCCGCGCGGTATCCAGATAGTTTTGCGTTGGAGAATATTTCCCTCTCCATTCCCCAGGGAGCTGTTACTGTCATTGTTGGTCCCAACGGCTGTGGAAAGACCACCTTTCTGAAAGCTCTGGCGGGTATCCTGCCAGCTTCTGGTTCTGCGTTGCTGGAGGGACAGGAACTGCTGTCCCTTGACCGTCGGGAACTGGCCAAAAAAGTGGCCTTTGTTCCTCAAAACCGGCAGATACCGGAAATAACCGTGGGAAATTTGGTGCTGCATGGCCGGTTCCCCTACCTTTCCTATCCCCGGCGTTATCGGCCTGAGGATCATCGGATTGCCTGGGAGTCTATGGCACGGATGGGGATCGAACATCTGTCAGACAGGAATCTGGTCACACTCTCCGGTGGCCAGCGGCAAAAGGCATATATCGCCATGGCTCTGGCGCAAAATACACCGGTTGTTCTCATGGATGAACCCAATAACTTCCTGGATATTGCACATCAGTTGCAGCTGATGGATCATGCCCGGGCTCTGGCAACGGAGGGCAAGACCGTTGTGCTGGTACTGCATGATCTTTCAATGGCCATGGACTGTGGAGATTCCCTGGTGGTTCTGTGGAATGGAAAGTGCCTCTTCCAGGGCAGTCCGGAGGAAGCATTCTTCTCCGGAAACCTTGACTGTGCATTCGGTGTAAAGGTTTGTCGTGTGGAAACCCCACAGGGCTGGAAGTATTACTTTTCAGCCAAAAACAGTAGATCCTCAATCGTTTGAATGAAATCACCATTTGGGTGAGGCTTATATGCAGCTGGAATCCATATTCCACAATCACGAAATGCCGGTCCGGTTTTTATTGCGGACGGCACAAACGTTATCAGATAGAAAGAAGGATGGGTAATGGCTTATTTTCCTCTGTGTATCAATCTGGATGGTGCCAATGTCATTTTGCTAGGCGATGGGCAGGAAGCACAGACAAAACGGGATATCCTGCTGTCTTTTGGTGCCAACATCCGGGTGTTTTCCGAGAAAGAGGATTCTCGATGGGAAGAGGATCCTGCGGTGGAGCTTGTACACCGTAGTTTTCAGCAGTCGGATCTGGAACCCCGGCCTGCCCTTGTGGTGGTTGCCGAGGTGCCCTGGGCAGAAAAAGAGCGGGTCAGTCAACTGTGCCGAAACAGAGGGGTGCCGGTGAATGTTGTTGATGTTCCTGATCTTTGTAGCTTTTATTTCCCGTCCTTGGTAACCAAAGGCTGTCTGACTGTGGCAGTGTCCACTGCCGGAAAAAGCCCCGGCGGTGCCGCCTGGCTGCGTCGGCATCTGGAAAACCATATTCCGGAGCAGACAGGAGAGATTCTGGAATGGTCTTACTCCCTGCGGCAATGGCTGTGTACCGAATATCCGGAAGCAGACCGCAGAGCCATTCTGCGGAGTGCCCTTTCCCAGGCGCTTACAGAGAACCGACTTCTGACTGAAGAAGAAATACAGACAATCTTGCAAAGGCACAAAGACAATGGATGAGAAGGTCCTGGTTTCAGAGGAAACCAGGACCTTTTTTGTGGGTTATTCCACAATTATTTGCACCACGTTGGATACACTGCGTTTGCTGTTCTGATCTCCGAACACCACAAGGCGAAGATAGGGCTGTTCAAGCAACAAATACGCTTTTCCTGATTCTGCCACTTCTTCTGCCGTAAGATCTGCAGTATAGGAATCATCGGAAACCACCGTCACTTTGGAATAGGAAGCAATTTTCGTGCTTGCCAGCAAATCTTTGACCAAAATACCCCTGCCTTCCACAGAGATAGTTTCTCCCTTTCCGTTCAC
>JAZQXK010000178.1:0-2583 GCA_045632785.1 Faecousia sp. | reverse complement strand
GTTGATGGTGATACCACGCTCGCGCTCCTCGGGAGCCTTATCGATAGCGGAGTAGTCCTGCATCTCAGCCTTGCCCTGCATAGCCAGGAACTTGGTGATAGCAGCGGTCAGAGTGGTCTTGCCGTGGTCAACGTGGCCGATAGTACCAATGTTGACGTGAGGCTTGGTTCTTTCAAATCTTTGCTTTGCCATTTGAAATTTCCTCCTGTTAAATGAATTTGTATAAATAATTTTTTGAATTACGATTTTACGCACTCACAGAGACATTGTACTACAATGTTTCTGCAAATACAAGAGAAATTTTGCAATTTCCCGAATTAACCCTTGGAACGCTCCTTGACGATCTCTTCGGTCTTGGACTTGGGCAGCTCAGAGTTATGGCTGGGCTCCATAGCGTAGTTACCGCGGCCCTGAGTCTTGGAACGCAGGTCGGTAGCATAACCGAACATTTCAGCCAGAGGAACATTGGCATCAACCTGAACAGCACCGGTACGGGTGATCTGACCCAGGATGTTGCCACGACGGGCAGTAATGTCGCCGATGACGGTGCCCATGTATTCATCAGGCACAGTTACGGAAACCTTCATGATGGGCTCCAAAATAGCAGGATTTGCCTTCTTGCAAGCTTCCTTGAAAGCCATAGAACCGGCAATCTTAAATGCCATTTCAGAGGAGTCGACTTCGTGGTAGGAGCCGTCGAACAGGGTGACCTTTACGTCAACAACGGGGTAACCGGCCATAACACCGGCTGCCATTGCGCCCTGAATACCGGCATCGACAGCGGGAATATATTCCTTGGGAATTGCGCCGCCGACAACCGCGTTGACAAACTCGTAACCCTTACCGGGCTCATTGGGCTCAACACGGATCTTAACATGACCGTACTGACCCTTACCGCCGGACTGACGGGCATACTTGGTATCCTGCTCCACTTCCTTACGGATGGTTTCCTTGTAGGCAACCTGAGGTGCGCCGACATTGGCTTCCACCTTGAACTCACGCAGCAGACGGTCAACAATAATCTCCAGGTGCAGTTCACCCATGCCGGAGATGATGGTCTGGCCGGTCTCATTGTCGGTGTAGGTCCGGAAAGTGGGGTCCTCTTCTGCCAGCTTGCTCAGAGCAATGCCCATCTTCTCCTGACCGGCCTTGGTCTTAGGCTCGATCGCAACGGAGATAACAGGCTCGGGGAATACCATGGACTCCAGGATGATGGGATGATCCTCGTCGCAGAAGGTATCACCGGTGGTGGTGTTCTTCACACCGACAGCGGCAGCGATGTCGCCTGCATAGACGATATCGATGTCTTCACGGTGATTGGAGTGCATCTGCAGGATACGGCCCAAACGCTCCTTGCTGCCCTTGGTGCAGTTCAGAACGGTAGTGCCCTTCTCCAACGTACCGGAGTACACACGGAAGTAGCACAGCTTACCAACATAGGGGTCGGTAGCGATCTTAAATGCCAGTGCAGAGAAAGGTGCTTCATCAGAAGCGGGACGGAAGTCCTCTTCCTCGGTGTCGGGATTGATACCCTTGATACCCTTCTTGTCCAGGGGGCTGGGCATATAATCCACGACGGCATCCAGAACCTGCTGAACACCCTTGTTCTTGTAAGAAGTACCGCAAACCACGGGAACCATCTCATTGGCAATGGTAGCCTCGCGGATTGCCTTCTTGATCTTCTCGACAGGGATGTCCTCGCCTTCCATATACATCTCCATGATCTCATCATCGAACATGGAAACGGCGTCCAGCAGCTTCTCACGGTACTCTTCTGCCATGTCGACCATATCCTCGGGAATCTCTTCAACGCGCAGATCCTGACCCTTGTCATCATAATAGACATTTGCAGTCATGTTGACCAGGTCGATATTGCCCTTGAAGAAAGCCTCGGAGCCGATGGGCAGCTGGATGGGCACGGCGTTGCACTTCAGGCGCTCGTCGATCATGCTCAGAACGCGGAAGAAGTCAGCACCCATGATGTCCATCTTGTTAACATAGATCATACGGGGGACCTTGTACTCGTCGGCCTGACGCCAAACGGTCTCGGTCTGGGGTTCAACACCGCCCTTAGCGCAAAGAACGGTAACAGCGCCGTCCAGAACGCGAAGGCTGCGCTCGACCTCAACAGTGAAGTCAACGTGGCCCGGGGTGTCGATGATGTTCAGCCGGCAACCCTTCCAGAAGCAAGTGGTAGCGGCGGAAGTGATGGTAATACCACGCTCCTGCTCCTGCGCCATCCAGTCCATGGTGGCAGAGCCGTCATGGGTCTCACCGATCTTGTAGTTCTTACCGGTGTAGAACAGAATACGCTCGGATGTGGTGGTCTTACCGGCATCAATGTGTGCCATGATGCCAAAGTTTCTGGTATTTTCCAGGGAATACTCTCTAGCCATAAAGAAACTCCTTTATTACCAACGGAAATGGGCGAATGCCTTGTTAGCTTCGGCCATCTTGTGAGTATCCTCACGCCTCCTCACAGCGGAGCCGGTATTGTTGGCTGCGTCCATGATCTCAGCACCGAGGCCCTCGCGGATGGTATTCTCGCTTCGACCGCGGCTGTAGTTGGTGAGCCAACGCAGA
>JAZQXK010000177.1:0-5372 GCA_045632785.1 Faecousia sp. | reverse complement strand
CTGCCAGTGTGGTGCGCCGTGCAGCGAATCAAAATGAAATGATTGCCAGTGGCAATCACACCATAATTCCTAGAAACACCATAAACCAATGCCCCAGCCCTACAATGGGGTTCCCTAAACTGCCCGATAAACCAAAATTTATACATTGATGAATTATGCCGTTGGCGCATAAATTGCCCCCTGTGGGTGCGTTGGGAACGACAAAATCCAATCTTTGACCGGCACACATTTGTTACAGAATGGTAAATTCTGACCTTCTGTGGTTGACAATACCCCTTTTCAGTGCTACTATACTCGCTGGTAGTGATAGATAATAAGGAGTGATTTTCTATGAAAAACTGGAAAAAGGAGATCACCACCATCCCCAATCTTCTCAGCATCTTCCGCTTGCTTTTAATCCCTGTATATACCGTTCTCTTCCTCAAGGCTGATTCCCCTTCAGACTATTGGCTCGCCGGCATTATTTTGGCGGTTTCCTGCCTGACAGACCTGGTGGATGGCAAGATCGCGCGAAAGTATAATATGATCACCCGTCTGGGTATTGCCCTGGATCCCTTTGCGGATAAAATGACGCAGCTTGCCCTTTTGATCTGCCTGGCCATTCGAAACCACTTGCTTTGGATCGTTTTCGGGCTGTTCTTTATCAAAGAGAGCTTTATGCTCATTATGGGCATTATTACCTACCGCAAGGGCAGAATGCTGGACGGCGCCCTTATGACCGGCAAGGTCAGCACGGCGGTTTTGTTCACTTCCATGATTCTCATGGTGCTGATCCCCGATATGTCAGATCGCTGGGTGCGCCTTTTGGTAGGTTTGTGCTTCGGGGTGCTGCTGGTTGCATTTATTGACTATATCCGGGTGTATTTTGTTCACGATTCCCGGGTCAGGAGTCTGGATGAAGACTTGAATACCCCCAAAAAAGAACAATAAAAATTACGGGTGCTGCTAAAAACAGCGCCCGTTTTTCCTTTGAAAGGGGGTGGGTTTCGGCTTGAATAAATACCTGTTTATGCGACCGTAGGGGACGATGCCCACAGCCTCCCACAAATCGGCCCCCCAATTATCCGGATTCGCCCCCAATGGTACTATTTTTCGGATTTTACCGCAGGGCCGGACATGCCCGGCCTCTACAATAGACAGTGCAAATTAGGCAGATAAACCAAAATTTACGGCATAACTGTCTATGTCTGCTGCCAACTGCTAAACCAGCTCCACCTGATAATGCTCCAGCCAATGATTTACCTGCAGCATATAGGCAACAGTCTGGGGTGTATTCATAAGCTGCCCATACCAGGGTCGTGAAATCTGTGTGTTCAGCAAATTTTCCAGAGCCTCTCTGTCTGCGATCTGCAGCAGAGGGGCGTTTTTGTCCTCAAGAATACGCCGCAGCTTTTGACACACCGCCTGCAAATAGGCCGGGTCGTGGGTCTTGGGGAATGGACTCTTTTTGCGCCAAAGGATCTCCGGCGGTACAAGATCATCCATGGCCCTGCGCAGCAGCCCTTTTTCAAAGCCGTCCAGCTCCTTCATGGCCCAGGGGACACGGTAAAGATACTCCGCAATGGGAATGTCGCAGAATGGGGTGCGGATTTCTACACCGCTGTGGGTGCTCATGCGGTCATTGCGATCCATGAGAGTCTGCATGAACCAGCGGAAGTGGAGGTTGATCAGTTCCTTGATCCGCTTCTCCCCCGGAGGACAGTGGGGAAGTGTATGGCTTTCCAGACAGGTCTTGGCATAGCGCTCATGGACGAAGCCTTCCGCATCCAGCGCTTCCCGGTACTGTGTGGCTAAAAACCTTGCCCGCCAGGGGGCAGACTGGGCCCAGGGGAAGGTGCTTGCCCCCAGTAATTCTGGGTCACGGTACCAGGGGTAGCCCCCAAAGATCTCGTCGGCGCACTCCCCGGAAAGGGCAGTTTTTGCGTAGGGACTGATCTTTCGGCAAAACAGCAGAAGGGAAGCATCCACGTCAGCCATGCCGGGAAGATCTCTGGCTTCCACTGCCTCATCCAGAGCATCCACCAATTCTTCCGTTTCCAGAACGATCCACCGGTGGTCAGAGCCCAGGTGCTTTACCATCTGCTCAATATAAAGGGGGTCGCTGTTGGGTTGGAACTTCCCCGGGGTGAAGTACCGCTCATTGTTCAGGTAGTCCAGAGAGAAGGTTTGCAGCTTCTTTCCACGGGCTCTGCAATATCTTTGGGCAACGGAGCAGACGATGCTGGAATCCAGCCCCCCGGACAGCAGGGCGCACACCGGCCCTTCCTCCGGAAGCTGACTTTCAATGCCGTCGATGACCAGGGCGCGCACCCGCTCCAGAGTTTGGGGCAGGGTATCAGGGAATGGCTGATCCGTAAGCTGCCAGTACCTTCTTAGCTGCAAAAGGCCCTTTTCCCAAGTGCCGCAGCACCCAGGCTCTAACTCCCGGATGTTTTGAAATACACCGCAGCCCGGTGTCCGACCCGGGCCAAGGAGCATGATCTCTCCAATGCCCTGGGTGTCCACCCTGGGCTTTACATCCGGGTGGGCAAGGAGGGCCTTGATCTCCGAGGCAAAGAGAAAGCCCTGGGGCAGCTCTGTGTAAAAAAGGGGCTTTGCCCCCATGGGATCTCTGGCAAGAAAAAGTCTTTTTGCCTTTTCTTCCCAAATGGCAAAGGCGAAGATGCCCCGCAGCCGGGAAAGGCAGCTTTCACCCCACTGGGCGTAGGCGTGGAGCAGGACCTCCTGCTGACTTGCTCTCCGGAAGCTGTGCCCCAGAGCCTCCAAACCCCGCCTTAACTCCGCAGCATTGTAGATCTGCCCGGAAAAGGCCAACTGATACCGGTATTCCCCCAGGAAAAGACAGCGGGCGGAAGCATCCTCCCGGTCTTCCTCCGGCCCTCCTTGCAGCAGTGCCCCGCCGGGTAGCAGTAGGGTGTGTAAATGGCCGGGGCACCGACCTTTCATAGTAAAAAGCAGCTTTTCAATGTGCTCCGGGGAAGTGCGCCCGGGTTTTAAGATTCCGGCAATGGCACTCATGAGATCCTCTCCTTTCTAAATCGCTACAGCATATGCGGAGATCCCGTTACTTGTGTGGTCTTTTTGCCGCACCCATCCGGAGGCTATGGCATAGGATAGGAAGACGATGGAAAGGAGGATGCCTATGCCGGCAGACGGTTATTTGCAGGTCCATGTCTATACTTCCGATGCCCTTTTGCCTCTGGAGGGGGCGGCAATTGCGGTGCTGCGAACTGACGGAATACTCATTGCTACCCGCCTTACCAACAAAGACGGCAGGATCACACCCATTGGGATTCCTGCTCCGGAGGAGGCGGACAGCCGCACCCTCGATTTTGTAGGGCAGCCCTTTACAACAGTGCGTATTCATGCTCAGCACCCGGGCTATGAGCAGATCCAGGTAAACGAAGCCCAGATCTTTGGGGGGATCACCACCTTACAGCCTCTTGCGATGGTGCCCACCGCCCTATATCCCGAGCGACTGGACGGCACGGAATATTTCAATGTGCCGCCTCAAAATCTCTAGGAGGTGTTGTTCTTGCCGGTGGTTTTGCCCTATGTTCCGGAGCGTATCACAGTGCATCTGGGGTCGCCGGATTCCAATGCAGCCAATGTGACTGTGCCTTTTGTGGACTATGTAAAAAATGTGGCATCTTCGGAGATCTACCCCACCTGGGACGAAAGTGCCCTGCGAGCCAATATTCTGGCCATTATTTCTTTTGCACTGAACCGGATCTATACAGAATTTTACCCCAGCCGGGGTTACGATTTTAACATCACCAGCTCCACAGCCATCGACCAGGCTTTTGTAAACGGCAGAAGCACCTTTGCCTCCACAGACCGCATTGTGGACGAGATCTTCAACGATTACATCCGCAGGCAGGGCTTTATCGAACCTCTGGCGGCAAAGTTTTGCAACGGAACGACGGTGACCTGCTCCGGGCTAAGCCAGTGGGGCTCTCAGGCTCTGGCGGAGGAAGGTCTAAACTCCCTTGAGATTCTCCGCAATTATTACGGAAACAATATAGAACTGGTCACCGATGCCCCAATTACGGGCCTTGTGCGTTCCTATCCCGGCTCGCCTTTACAGGTGGGAAGCCGTGGGCCGGCTGTGGTGGTGATCCAGACGGAACTGAACCGTATTTCCCAAAATTATCCGGCCATTCCAAAGATTAGCCCGGTGGATGGCATCTTTGGGCAGCAGACCCAGGCCGCTGTGCGCCGTTTTCAGGAGATCTTCAACCTGACTCCCGATGGGATCGTGGGCAAGGCCACCTGGTATGCCCTGGTTCGAATTTATGTGGGTGTAACCAGGCTTTCGGAGCTTCGCTCCCAGGGGCAGCGGTATTATAACATCTCCTGGAATTATGGGGGTGTGCTGCAGAACGGTTCGGCGGGGACATCGGTGCGGCAGCTTCAATATATGCTGCAAGTCTTATCCAGCTTTATTCCTGCCATTCCGGCAGTGCAGGCCGACGGACTTTACGGCCCGGCAACGGCCAATGCCGTTCGTGCTGCTCAGCGGTATTATGGACTGCCCCAGACCGGCACAGTGGATGAGCAGACCTGGCTTCGTATCCAAAAGGAATTTGCGGGGGCGAGAGATCAGGTGTTCCGGGATGGGGAGCGCTTCCCGGAGGCGGCTTCCCGAAGCGTAGGGCCGGGAGGAAACGGTGAGGCAAATTATGAGAAAAGTACCACCTTGCGGCAGCATCCGGGGCGACCCTTGCAGCAGGGTGACCGGGATGAGGGCAGACAAGGGGGTGCGGTATGAGTTCCAGAGATCCGGAGTACTTCGTAGGAAAGCCAATAGAGAGTATGCAGCATATGCTTCGGGTGGTTTCTCAGGGGGACAGCCGTCTGGTTCCGGTGATTCCCGATGGCATTTTCGGGCAAAAGACAAAAGAAGCAGTGACGGCCTACCAAAGAGGAAAAAACCGCCCCGCCACCGGCGTTATGGACTTGGAAACCTGGGAGCTTTTGGTGGAGGACTATGACAGAGAACTAATCTTGCAGCAGGAGGCAGAACCTTTGATACCGCTGCTGAATCCCCGGCAGGTGATCCGTCCGGGAGAGCGCAATGACCATGTGAATTTGGTGCAGGCTATTTTGCGGGTGTTAAGCAGCAGATACGGCTTTTCCCAGCCCCCGGCAGTCAGCGGGGTTCTGGATGCCCCAACGGTTGCGGCCCTGCGCCGTTTCCAGACCCTTTCCAACTTGCCTGCTACCGGTTCTGTGGATAAGATCACCTGGTGGCATCTGGCAAGACAGTACCGCCTGGCGGCAGGAAGCGGAGAGAGAAGATAAGGGGAAACGGTTGACAGTTGGGCGGTAAATTTTGGTTTATCTGTGAGTTTGCTGGGCACTCTTGGCCC
>JAZQXK010000176.1:0-2950 GCA_045632785.1 Faecousia sp. | reverse complement strand
CCCTGACGGAGCGAGGCTTCCGTTTTGTCACTGTTTCCCGCCTTGCTGCCCTGCGGGGTGTTACGCTGCGTGGAGGTGTGCAGTATTCCCGGTTTTCCCCAACCCAAAACGGCAGCTTAAAATAAGAGCCTTTCTCCTGGGACAGTCCACCGTCCCTGGGTGATTTCACCCTTGTTTTCTTGACTTTGGAGGCAAATACTGATATGCTATGATTAGAGAATTATAGGGTTTGCCCCAAAGGAGGACGCTTATGGAAAAGAAGAAAAAATCAGCAAAAGAGCTGCTGATCTCCGTATTGTGTTTATTGGTAATTTTGGGTATGTTCTTTGGGCTCTATCTCTATGCCCATAAGGATGACGCACCCCCTCAGGAAGCCGCAGCCTACTCCGAATACGAGTTTGCCAAGGTGACGGAGATCCTCTCCGACAGTTGCGAGCCGGATGAGGTTGCCGAGGGAGCAGATCGGGGTCAGCAGACCCTTCTGGCAGAGGTCACCACCGGCCGCTACGAGGGGCAGACCCTTTTGGTTCATAATGCCGTTGGTCCCATTTACGGTGAGCAGGCAGAAGTTGGAGACAGTGTGTGCCTGATTATCTCCACATATGAAAACGGCGACCTCATGGCAACAGTCTATGAGTACAACCGCTCCACCCCCATCTACATTATTATTGCCCTGTTCGTTCTGGTCACTGTGCTGGTTGGCGGCAAGACCGGCGCAAAGTCCATTCTGGGTCTGGCCCTGACTGTGATCGTCCTTCTAACCATCCTGATCCCCCTTCTTATGAAGGGCTGGCCGGTGATTCTAACCACCTTCTTCCTGTGTGCGCTGGTGGCAGTTGCCTGCTTTGTGATTCTGGGCGGTGTAGATAAAAAGACCATCTGCGCCTGTCTTGGCACTGTAGCGGGCATGGCTCTGGCAATGCTGTTTGGCATGATGGCTCAGGCTATGGTGCATTTGGACGGTATGCGTGAAGCAGATGCGGAAGCACTTTTGCAGCTTCGTCAGACCGGCACCCCCATCGGCATCCGGGGCCTTCTGGTTGCCGGTGTGATCATCTCTGCTCTGGGTGCGGTTATGGACGTAGCCATGTCCATTTCCTCTGCCATGTCGGAGCTGAAAGCCGTAAATCCGGAACTGACCGCCAAGGATCTGTGGCGCTCCGGCATGAACATCGGCAGAGATATGGTTGGCACCATGACTAACACCCTGATCCTGGCCTTCCTGGGCAGCGGCATTGTGGAGATCGTCTATCTGCACTCCCTTGGTCTGAGCTACAATCAGCTTATGTCTTCCAGCTATATGGGTATTGAGGTATTCAGCGGCGTATCCAGCGCCATTGGTGTCATTCTCTCCGTGCCGGTGACGGCTCTGGTCTGCTCCGTGCTGTACGGCAAAAGAAAGGCGGAATAAGAATGTATCTTCCTATTGGGGGCGATATGGCTGTGCGGGCTTCTTCCGTGGTTGGTATTTTCGACCTGGAAAACACCACCATCTCCAAGCACACCCGCCGGTTTTTAGAGTTGGCAGAAAAAGAAGGACAGGTCATCAGCGTATGCGATGATCTGCCCAAGGCCTTTGTGGTCACTGCGGAGTACGGCATCCCCAGAGTATACTTGACCCAATTCAGCGCCGCTACCTTGGAAAAACGTTTAGACGGCTAACCGAAGCGAGGTGTTTCTATGCTATTTGATACCCATGCCCACTTAGATGGGCGGCAATTTGACTCTGACCGGGAGGAGCTTCTGCAAAAACTGCCGGAAGCCGGCATCGGCCTTTTAATGAATCCCGGCTGCGATACCGTTTCCTCCCAGTTTGCCTGCAGGCTGGCAAAGGATCACGCCTGGATCTATGCCGCCGTAGGCTCTCACCCCGATGCCTCCGATGACATTGGGGACGAGGTCTTGTCTTACTACTACGATCTGGCAAAGAACAACCCCAAGGTCAAGGCCATTGGGGAAATCGGGCTGGATTATCACTATGAGGATGTACCCCGGGAGCAGCAGATCATCTGCTTCCGCAGGCAGATGGCTCTGGCGAAGGAGCTGGGCTTGCCGGTCATCATCCACCAGAGAGAAGCCGCTGAGGATACCCTAAAGGTCTTGCAGGAGTTCCCTTCCGTCAAGGGCGTGTTCCACTGCTATTCCGGCTCCGCGGAAATGGCACGGCAGCTTACGAATCAGGGTTGGTTCATTGGTTTCACCGGGGTCATTACCTTCAAAAACGCCCGAAAGCTGGTAGAAACCGCCCTTTCCATTCCCATGGAACACATGGTCATCGAAACCGACTGCCCCTATATGGCTCCCGAGCCCTTCCGTGGGCGGCGCAACGATCCTTCCTATGTGTACCGCATGGCAGAAAGGCTGGCAGAACTGCGGGGCATTTCCAGAGAGGAAATGGAACGCATTACATTTGAGAACGGCAAGAGATTGTACCGGATCGACTGAGAAATTCCGTTTTGGGGCAGCTTGCCCCCACGGCAAGGTATGCACCTGCCCAAGGAGTTGATAGATTATGTTAACCAAAAATCAGATCTACACCGCCCGAATCACAGACTACACCGCTGAAGGGCAAGGCGTTGCCCATGTGGAAGGCTGCGCTGTCTTCGTTCCCTGCGGCATTTTCGGGGAGCTGTGCCAGATCCGCATTACCAAAGCCGCTAAAACCTGGGCAGCAGGCGAGATCGTAAAAATAGAGGAAGTTTCCCCTCACCGGGTGAACCGGGAATGTCCTGTGGGTAAAAAGTGCGGCGGGTGCGTATTTCAGCATATGGATTATGCAGAGGAAAGCCGCCTGAAGGCGGAGCGGGTCCGCCAGACTCTGAACCGCCTGGGGGGCGAGAATCTTCCCTCCGTAGAGCTGTTCCCCGCCCCGGACACCCACCACTACCGCAACAAAGCCCAGTACCCCGTAGCCCCCGGCAAAAAGGGGGCAGCCGTGGCAGGCTTCTAT
>JAZQXK010000175.1:0-8703 GCA_045632785.1 Faecousia sp. | reverse complement strand
GAAAGGTGCTTTTTCATAGGGTTCTCCTTGGTCTTGTATCTATAGGCTTATGCCGCCGGGGGCGAGCCCCCGGCGGACTTAGTTAGGAGTTAGTCAGCTCACCGAAATGGGTATCAACCCATTTCCTTACTGAGCCATGTTTACGCGACGCTTGGTGATCAGCAGGACAGCAGCGCCCAGCAGCAGAACTGCGCCGAAGACATAGAACATAGTGGTACCCATGCCGCCGGTGGAAGGCAGCTCGGTGCCGGAGTTGTTCTCGATTTCAACCCGATTAACGATCTCGCCTCCCTGCTTGACAACGCCATCGTTGGTGATTTCGACCACAACAGGACCAGCCAGCTTGTTGTAACCAGCGGGAGCCTCGGTTTCCTTCACATAGTAGACACCGGAATCCAGGCCTTCGATTTCGAACTCACCGGAACTATCGGTAGTAATCACAGTGACAGTGCCCTCGGGATCGACCTTGTAAACATTGTCGCCCTTATCGGTCAGCCTGACAATCTGGGTGCAGGCTTCGTTAGTATACAGGGAGAACTTAGCGCCAGCCAGAGGAGTCTTGTTGTCGCCGGTGTACTTGAAGATGGGCATCTCCCAGACATAGGTGATGGTGGTATCCTCGGGGGTGCGGTCGGGAGTGGGCTTCTCGCCGTAGCTCAGCTGCACCTTGTTGGAGTTGCCATTGCCAGCAATGACAGCGTTCTCATTGACAACTGCAGTGTAGTAAACGGTAATCACAGTATTCTCAGCCAGGGTTGCAATGTAAGCGTTGCCGAACACGACCTCGAAGGTGCAGCCACAGGTGCCGGGATTCTTAACCTCGTAGTTAGCAGCAGCAACAGTAGTTTCACCAATCTTAACTGCGGTGACACCCTGATAGGTCAGGCCGGCGGGCATGGTATCGTGCAGGATGTAGTTGATAGCGCCCTTCTCAACGGTGATGTCGGCTTTGAACTCAACAGTCTCGCCAATTTCGGCGTCGTTGGTCTCGCCCCACTCGCCGGTGGAGTCTTCCTTGACTTCCTTGGTGGTGGTGGGAGCTTCGTTCTTTTCCTCCATCTCAACAGAGGGGTTAGTGGTGTCCAGAGAGCACAGAGTACCCAGTGTGGTGTCAACCAGGTAGTAGCCCAGCTTCAGGCCGGTCATGGTAGCCTTACCGCCGGTAGCGGTAGCAGTCTTGTCAGGGGTCTTGCCGGACAACTGAGTCTGAGCAGCCTTGGCAAAAGCTGCAACATCAGCACCATCGACCCAAGTAACATAGCCCTGAGCATCAATGGTAACATACTGGGTCTGAGTCTTCAGCCACTCTGCCCAGGCGGAATTTGCCTTGTAGACATATTTTCCAGCATCAGCATCATAGCTTTCCAGATACAGAATCTGATAAGCGCTGTAGGTGTTGCCGTCGACTGCATTCGTGATGGTAATGGTGCCGCCGGGCAGGGAGCCTTCCATGGTTGCAAAAGCGGTGGTGGCCAGACCCATGACCATGATCAGGGCCAGAGCCAGAGCGAGGATCTTCTTCATAGTGTTCATAGTGATTTTCCTTTCTTATTTGTTATTTGGTTATACGTGCGGGCTTGATTTGCATCGGAGAGATTAAGAAACCTCCCTTCTGCGTGCTTTGGGTCTATACACCAGGTAGGCCACACTGAGCAAGATCAGCACCAAGCCCGCCATTGTATAAAGAGTTGTACCGGCCCCGCCGGTAGCAGGAAGGAGATAAGAGCCTTCATTGTTGCAGATGATGGCATCCGGTTGCTCTTGGACAGCCACGATCACCGTCCTGCCATCAGTAACGGTTTCGCCCACAGTGAAGGCTGGGAAATACCTGTCATATTCCGCTTCTGTCACGGTGATTTCCGCGCCCACAGGGACGCCTCTGATGTACACCGTGCCGTTGGCCTTCACCGAGAAAGTGATTGTTCCGTTCTCATGGATGGTATAGGCACTGCTTTCCGCCGGACGGAAGGTCTCGCCGTTAAAGGTGATGGAAGCGGTGAAATCAAATACTGCATTGGATGAAAGAATGTTACCCGATATAGTCTTTTTCACTGGCACATCCACCAATTTCTGGTTCACAAAGCTCAAGGGGGATACTCCATCATAGGTCTCTCCGTTTACCTTGGTGATGGTTGCATGGGCATTGGAAACCTCAACCTGAACCATATAGACGGTATCGTCATAAATAGCATTTTCGGTGCCGGGCTTTTCGTAGATCTTGTAATAGTAGGTTCCGTCTGCAATACCGGAGCTGTACTTGATGTATATCACGCCTGTTCCGGTTCCTTGGGTTACTTCCACAGTGGTGCCTTCCAGCACGGCGATTCTGTTGCCGTTTGCATCAATCTGCTCCAAAGCAAACTGGAAGTTGGCATCACCGGTGCTGCCATTATAGTCCTTGCGAATGTTGACACTGCTCTGCATAAGGAAGTCCGCATTCACTACAGTAACCTCTGCGTTTTCACCCACTAAATTGTCGGATGCATCGCCCACGATTTCGCCGGCAGATTCCACAAGATCCAGCGTCCCGGAGGTTTCACCCACATAAGAGGTAACGTAGGTATCGCCCTCAAGCTCTCTGACTGTATATTGGGTGCCTGCTAAGAGGCCCTCCAATCTTGCGGTTTCACCGATCTTCAGCCAGATGATGCCGTTGGCGTCGGCCTTTCTGGTTGTGTTGCCAACCTTGTATTTAGCACCCTTCGGCAGTCGGCTGCCGCCCAGAGTCACCTCAATCGGGAACTCTCTGCCATCGTCAAAGGATGCGCCCTCTGCCAGAGCCTTTGTAACCTCCAAGCTGCAGAGCTTCTCTGTATCCACCTGGTTGCGGAAAATGATGAATTCCGATTCGTTGTTGGAGATAGCCTGGGTATTGAAAGCAGAGTGGTTGCCGAGAACATTGGTAATTTTACCGGCAGTGATATCCGCACTGCCGCTGATGGTATAACGGACATCGCTATACTGACCCGAAATTTCATCATAGAGCAGTTCCTGCACCACATATTTTCCCGTGCCATCGCGGAGCATATTGTGGAACACTGCGCTTTGACCGGCTTTCAGGGTGAAGATACCATCCGCCCCCACTCTTCCGGTGCCTACCTTTGCGCCATTTGCCATGATGTCAAAGGTTTCGCCTTCTTCGATGAAAGGCTCATCTGTTGCTGCGCCGTTGGCATCCGCCTTCATAATGCGGAAGCTGAAATCATAGGCCTGAGCAACATAGTCCGGCAATGTGTCGCCGGCCATTTCCTTGGTTACCGTCAGAGATTTGTCCGGCAGGATGGGCATATTGAAGTTTAGCTTGCAGTAGGAGATCTGACCGCCCCGCTCCATATAGTAGAACTTCAGGCTCAGCTTTGTGTAATCCTCAAAGGTATCGCCTTGCAGTCCAAAAATATCCTTCAGGGTTCTTTCTCTGGTTACGCTTGCCGTGGCAGGGCGATCCTTAACCCTGCCGGTAGCGAAATTGATGTAGCCTTCTCTGGCTGCGTGGGAGCCACCGATATCCAGAACAAGCTTATAATCGTAGTCTTTCTTCGTTTCATTCCAAACGCCGATATAGACGAAAACGTCGTCGTCACCCTTAAAGTGAAATTGCATACCCTCGCCGTTTATCAGGCCACCCTTTGGCATGAAGAACTCCATATCCACAGTCATGCCAAACCAGAGATCATTCCATCCCTTTATGGTATAGTATTCACTTAGGTCCCGACTGAGATTGTCGGTGCTCGCATTATAGAAGGTCTGGGCAAACTTGATTTCCGGTTGTGACGGGCGCACATGATCCGCATCGATCTTGTTGAAGGGCATGAAGTTGCCCATATTGATATCATTCAGCTCATTCTCATTTCGCCTGCTGTAAATACTGAGCACATACGAGGGGCTTAAGGAACAATTATAGAGGTCGATCTTCTTGGTTTTTTCATTATACGATGCCGCCGTTAACTGGGAATCATAATACCAGTAGCCCTTTTCATTCTGGCGGAACAGGCCGCCGCCATCATTCATGGTGGCAATATGGTAATCACCCTTGGGATCAAAGTACAGCTTCATGGTGGCAAGCCTACCATTTACTAGTGCCTGCGGGTAGCCATCGGCATCCAGGGTACTGTCCATGGTGGGATCATTATAGCCGCCGGGCTGGCCGGTCCACTTTCCATTCGAGTCAAGCTTGCCGCCTATGCCGTCTTTCGCATGCTCCCATAAGTCATAAGTCTCAGGAGCGGAATTATCGCCTGCACGCACTTGGTCCTTCTGGACGAAGAGGTAGCCCGCTCTGGCCAGCCTGCGAAGATCCGTGCCATCGGTCTTATTGATGGTGGCATCATAGTTGAACAGCATGACTTTGGCATTGACCGCTCCGCTCTGAACCTTGTCGATGGTAAAGCTCTTGCGGTTCAGGTTGATCGTTCCAAAAAACTCTGCATCCTGTATACAATTGGTGCCATTGTCATATTTCTCCCACCGGAAGGACGGCTCCACTACAGTGTACTGTGTGTAGTAATAATCTGGTTTATACTTTTGAAGTGCTCTCATGTTGGTGAACAGGAAAAATCCTTCCCCGTCCTCCCCCAGGGCCGTCAGTAGCTTCTCTGGGCTAAACCTGGAAGAATCATCATAGTGGAACAGCTTTACAACTTTTAGTTGCCCATCATTAGCTACTTTTATCACATAGCAACGATAATAGGGATAAGTTCCGTCTCCACCCTCAGCAACCACGGCAAATTTTTCAAAGTATTTTTTGTCACCTTGAGCGAGTTGGTTCTGCACATACTTCTTGGTGAACACATAGCCCTGCCATTTGTCTGCGAGAGGAAGTGTCGTACCTCTTCGGTTTACATAGGAGACCGGAACCGTTTGATTATCCGGCATAGGATATACTACTCCTGCCGCAAGGGGCTGAACTCCCCAGACAGGCTCCAGCGCCAGCAGCTTATCTGCATTGGTCACATATGCCTTCTCCTCATCGGAAAGCTGGCTATAAAGGGCATAGACAAAAATAATATCTTGTGTTACCTCTTCCCTCCACTGCGCCTGGTCATCTTCTCCATCCACGGACTGAACCCCGTTGGATTCTGCTTCCAGCTCCGCTGCTGTGGGAAGCGCATCAATCTGTTGGATCACCAGCAAGACAGCTTCCCGGAAGTCCGCATCCTTGCTGCACAGATCGGTTTCTTCGTGCTCTTCAAGCTGACAGGTCAGGTTGTCTGCCTCGTCATAGCAATGGCGGTTATGACTATGCAGCCCTGCGCCACAAGGACAGGTCTTCCCCTTAGGGTAACATTCCTCTGTGTGGGTATGCTCCTGCATATCGCAGGCCAGCACCCATGTGCCGTAGCACATATCGCCATGGAAATGATCCGTTGACTCTGTGCAGACCAAATTGCCCTCTTTGCTATAACAGCCTTCCCCGTGGTCGTGGGCCTCTGGCAAGGGGCAGGTTAGGCTTTCCGTATCCACAGGAATCTGCTCCTCGCGGAAGCAGCTCTCCCCATGAACGTGCTGCTCCACTACCATCCGGGTGCAGATCAGCCTGGTCTGCTCCTCACCGTTTTCATCCAAATAGGTTTCGTAGCAGCCGGCATCCTCATGAGAGTGCAGCTCAATGACAGGCTCCTCGCAGACCAGCTCCAGCTCAACGGTTTCCAACGCCGGCTCAGTGGCTTCTTCGGGTTCTCCGGTTTTTTCGGGTACGGTAGTTTCTTCGGACTCTGTAGCTTCTTCAGACTCCGCAGTTTCTTCGGGCTCTGTAGCTTCTTCGGGCTGATCTTGACCTTTTTCTGCCTCGCTGGGCTGAGCCGGGTCAAGGTAAACATCTGCTTGGGCCTGGAGCTCCCCGGCTGAGCCGTAGATGGGTACAATCTCATCTAAAGCCACCGCAATATAGCAATCATCCGTGTGCGAATGCTCCCGGACCTCAGGAAGGCGGCACACCAACTCGCCCGCCTCATTGACGCACGAAGCATCGTGCTCATGAACCACAAAATCCGCAGCTCCGCAAATAAGCTCGCCGGCGTCATTATAGCAGCTCTGCTCATGGACATGGACACCCAACGACTCATATGTACAATCCAGTACCCACTCTGTCCGAAACTGCATTTTCTGGTAGCAGCTCTGATCGTGGATATGCTGTTGCAGCTCGCACGGTGCCTTTTCCATGGTAATCGCAGGGAGAATCAATGCATAAGTTGTGCAGAAAACAACGAGACCTGCCAGAAAGCGAACGAATCGGTCCCAGTTACTCCGGCGGTTATTCTGTCTTACATACCGATTGATCATGAAATACAATCTTCGCTGCATATCCGGGACCTCCTTCCTCGTTTTTCTGAAAAATGGTTAATTGTTGGCTTCCGATTTCCTTGACCGTACTCCGCCTATCTGTTCCCATGGCCAAACACGGAAAATGATCTTACCCACTACCTGTTCTTCTGCCACACATCCAACGACGCTATGGCGGGAGTCAACGGATGTGGAACGGTGGTCACCCATCACAAAGTATTTTCCATCCGGCACTTGGTAAGGAAACTCTATATCCGGATCACCCAGGGCTTTCTCCACCAAGTACGGCTCCTCCAGCAAAACACCGTTTACGGATACACTTCCAACCTCGTCCGTGAAATCAACCCACTCGCCCGGCCCGGCAATGACCCGTTTGACCAGAATTTTATTGTTATAATAGAAAGCGATAATATCGCCCTGCTCCAGCTTGGTGGTCTTCACAGAGAAGACGATCTCGCCATCCTGAAGCGTAGGGGTCATGGAACTACCATAAATTTGCAAAACCGGCAGCCACAAAGTTGCTACCAACACCGCAACGGCAGCCACAGTGATCAGCGTATATACCGTACTTCTCAGCACAATCGCATAACGCTGCCTGTATTTAACACGTTTTAATTCTGCCTCCAACAGTTCCACAGTAGGCCGTTCATTTATACTTTTATTTTTCATATCGTTTCACTTGAATTTTCGCATCCAGAATCATCTGCTTGCATCTTTTCACGGTTTCTTCTTCCATGCGCTGGCAGCGCTGCTGCATATTAAGAAGGTACTGATCCGCAGCATCCTGCGCAGTCTGAAACACCCCATTGAGCTGCAGTGCCGCTTCTGCGACGGACCCCGCTTCCTGAATCGTAACCGTACGATTTTGCAGCTTTTCTTCCAAATCCTCGTTTTCTTTCTGCAGTCGTTCGTTCTCCTTCGTGAGATTCAACAACATCTCCAATAAATCTCGCCGACTCATGCGGCGCAACTCTTTATAATTCATCACAAGTCACTCGCACTAAATAAAAATACGGAACCGCAATTTATTTTTGTCTGTCCCGCAGATATTTTGCCACAGCTTGTTGTCTGCGCAAAGCTAGAACCATTCATTTTACATTATATCATATTTTGTATATTTTTTCAAGCCCTATTCAGTCATTCCTTGTGCTTAACTCTATTTTTCATTTATCTATTACATGAGTGTTTTGTTTGCCGTTCCCAATTGTTTTGAAATCAACCCCTGACCTTCCCATGTTGGAAAATCAGGGGGGCTCTACTTTTTCACCTATTTTCTTCACCCGCACTGCAAAATCAGCCAGGTATTTTCAAAATTCCGGTTTTTTAGGTCTTCTTCCGTGATCCAGAGATAAATCAGGCCGCAATCGCCCCACATCATTCCTACGTCCTCGCTGCTATCCAGCTGCAGAAGCAGCTTCCAGCGAAGGCAGCTTTCGTCCAACCCCATAGCTATGGCATCTGCATATTCATCCGGAGAACATGCAGAAAAACCATGGGCAATGTACTCGCATTCGTTTTCCATGGCTTCCTGCATATTATCGGAATGTCCCAGAAGCTTATTTTTAGGCGATACTTCCAAATCATCCATAAGGGTGAAGTAGGCTTCCTCGTCCTGCTCTGCCAGAGGAATGCGCTCCCCATAAATGCTAAAGAGGTCGGGCAGCTCCATCCGGGAGGAAAAATCCAGGGCGCTGGCTTCAAATATCTGTCCATAGAGATCTAAGTCCTCAGGGGCAGCCTTCCGCTCCAAATCATCCCGGCTTCCGGTGTAATAAATAACCTTCTTCCCTTCCCCATCCTGGGGATCAAAACCCCATGGCATACCGTCTTCCCCGTCGCAGTCGTAGAACAGATACAAAATGCCTTCTTCCGGCAGCTGGTTTTCCCGGTCATAGGGTTTTACTTCCGAAAAGTTGATCTGGCAGAGGAAAGACAGAGGGACACGCTCGCTATCAAATTCCCTGTGCGGCCAGGGTATATCTTTTGGTAAATCCGGATGACCGCCAACTTTCGATGCACCCAGAGGAATGGTCGCCTCCTCTGCCAGTGTCAGATTCAAGTGAATGGCGTTGCGGACATAGGGCTTCATGGAGCTAAAATAGTGGGATAGCCCGGCTTCTTCAAAGAGAGTTTGCAGCTGCTCTAAAGTTTTCATAAATAACCTCCGTGGTAAGACTGTGGATAAAGTGGCGTGAATGTGCGGCTTCGCGGATGAAAAATTTGGGGGATTGCTTGTATATTCCGGCTTATGGGGCAAAACAGGCTGACAACTGACAGTGAAGCCGTAAATTTTGGTTTATCGGGCAGTTTAGGGAACCCCATTGTAGGGCTGGGGCATGCCCCAGCCGGGCACCAATTCCTTGATAGGCATTGCCGATAACACGGGAAACGAAGGGTTTTGCCTTAAAAATCGGTGCAAAAATT
>JAZQXK010000174.1:0-5384 GCA_045632785.1 Faecousia sp. | reverse complement strand
ATAAAAGTTTGTAACTATGTAAAACAAACTAAAAAAGAAAGTGTGCTTACAAACCAACTTATCCGTAGCGGAACAAGTGTAGGTGCAAACATTCGTGAGGCATTTTACGGTCACGGAACTGCTGATTTTATTGCCAAACTTCAAATTGCGCTCAAAGAATGTTCCGAAAGTGAATATTGGTTGGAACTATTAATTGAAAGTGGTTATTACGATAATAACGATATTTTAGATAAATGTATTGAAGTTAAGAAATTACTGATTACTTCAATAAATACTGCAAAGAGTAAATTGAACAATCAACGAGGTCAATGTTAATAATGAAATTGTTGTTTATGATAGGTAATGCTGCTGTCGGTAAAATGACTGTTGGGCAGGAACTTATGAAACTCACGGGGTTGAGATTATTTCACAATCACATGACAATAGAACCCGTAATAGAAATCTTTGGTCAATACAATGGAAAAGCAATTAACAGACTTCGTCAGGTGGTTTTTGAGGAATTCGCGAAGTCAGATTGCTATGGAATGATTTTTACATATATGTGGGCTTTCGACCAACAAGCAGATTGGGATTACATTGAATATGTGAAAAGCATTTTTGAACCCTATAATACAGAGTTTTACTATGTGGAACTTGTTGCTCCCCGTGAAATTAGATTAGAACGAAATATTACCGAAAACCGATTACAGAACAAAGCATCGAAAAGGGACATTGAAGTGTCGAACCAAAGACTCATCAACGATGATACCAAATATCGACTTGAAAGTTTTGATGGTGAGATTCCGTTTGATAACTATATAAAAATTGACAATTCAAATCTTCCGCCCAATGTAGTTGCCAAGATGATTCAAGAAAAATTCAATTTATAAAGGAGAAAACAATTTCTCTTTTTGTTTGACAAATTTCAATTTGTCGAATAGATAGCGCATAATACTTTTGGTCGTTCTTACCTCCACTTATACACCGTTTGGTCGCTCTTTCCCCTGCTTACACTACTTTTAGCGCTCTTCCGCAGCAAAAAGAGAATCGCACCCAGAATCCTGCGCATACTAATGCTGTCACTACGATCACCTATAGGAGGCAGCATCACCATGGATCACAGGAAAATCCCCATTGGCTTTGGACTGGAGCTGACGCAAAACGGCACCGCCATGTCCAAATACGCCGCCCTGAACGAAGAAGAACAGCGAGATATTCTGGAACAGGCGCACAATGTTTCCTCCCGGGAGGAAATGCGCCGGCTGGTGTCTGAAATCGGCGTAGATAACCCCCTTTGACAAGTAAATTCCCATTCCTCTTACCCGCCGGAAATTCCGGCGGTATTTTTTTGAAAAACCTCTTGACAAGTATATCGCAGTGTGATATATTGCCCTCAGATGAATCGTACTGCGATGTATCGGACTGAAATATACAGAAAGGTGGCCAATCATGGACGCGCATATTAGAAAGGTCTATGTACCCATGACAGAAACAGGTTTCTACATTTTGCTTTGCCTGCAAAAGCCCAACCACGGCTATGGCATTGTGCAGCGGGTGGAAGCCATGACAGAAGGAGAAATTCGCCTGACCCCCGGGACAATGTACGGCAGTCTTTCCAAAATGGAAAAAGACGGGCTGATCTCCTTCGTCCGGGAGGAAGAAAAACGGAAAATTTATGAGATCACCCCTTTGGGGAAAGAGGTTTTGGAGCTGGAACTGAAACGAATCCAGCGGCTTTACAAAAACGCACAGGAGGGCATTTGAGATGGACACAAAGAAGGAATTTCGTATTTTCACCATTATGGAGTACGCTCAGGAGCAGGAGTATCTGCGGCAAAAACACAAAGAGGGCTGGAAGCTGACAAAAGTGGGCAGCTTTTGCGTTTACCATTTTGAAAAGTGCCAGCCGGAGGATGTGGTCTACCAGTTGGACTACAATCAGGAAGGCATTAAGCAAAAAGCAGAATATGTGCAGATGTTTGCCGACTGCGGCTGGGAGTATTTGCAGGATTATGTGGGATACAGCTACTTCCGCAAGCCTGCCAAGGAAATGAATGGTGACGAGGAAATTTTCTGTGATGACCAGTCCCGGCTTGCCATGGTGGAGCGCATCTTCAAAGGGCGCCTCCTTCCGGCTTTGTGTGTGCTTTTCTGCATCTTCCTCCCCCAGGCAGTTCTAAACTTTGCAGTGTACCATAATTATGCCCTTGCAGCTACTAGCGCTGCCCTTTGCGTGCTATATGTTTCTATATTCTGTAGTTTTTTGAAAAAATACCGGAAATTTAAGGCTGGTACATAATTTGACCCGGCCTTCCTGAATACAGCACAAGAAAAGCACACCTCTGCCTTACACGGGGCTAGGGGTGTGCTTTTTTCTGATCCATTGTCTTATTTCGCCTTCAAAGCAAGGCGGCGCATTTTGGATGTGGTCCACATACGGAATGCAGTGGAAACCAGCAAAATACCCACAGCCATAGCCCCTGCCAGAGCTGCCGTGTTCATGCCCCGCTGAGAGAACTGGGCCATTTCACCCCGGACGGCGTGCACCATGGTGTAATAAATGGAGCTGCCGGGGATCAAGGGAAGCAAAGCAATAACCAGATAGGCAGTAGCAGGACAGCGGCGAATCCGCGCCATAACCTCAGCATAAACCGCAGCCGCAGCCGTAGCAGGCAGGAAGCTCAATGCTTCCGACATACCCAAGCTCATGCACAATGTACAGCAGCCCCAGCTTAGTACACAGCCTACCAGGCTCAGGGGGCAGCCATGTCCATGGACATTAAATACCATCATAAATCCCGTTGCTGCCACCACAGCCCCCAGAGTCTGCACCCAGAAGGGGTAGACGATTTCCGCAGCTCCCGCGGTCAGGTCAAAGAGCCGATAGCACAAAGAGGCCGCCGCACCGGTACCTACCGCCAAAGCAATGGCAATAATCGCCACCTGTACCATGCGGTTGACTCCGGACATACTGTCCCCATAGATCACATCCCGGACACTGTTGGTAAAAAGGAGTCCCGGAACCAAAAGCATCAGTGAGCCAATAATGGTAGCATCCGGGCATTTGCCGAAGCCCAGCCAGAACATGGTATAGGCCGCCATACAAAGGGCGAAGCCGGAGGCAACAGTTCGGAAAAACACGTTGGTCTGCACCCTGTCCATAAGCATCCCGCAAAGACCGATGACCAGACCGCAAATCAGTCCCACAGGCACATCAATGAGCTGTCCACCAAAAAACAGGGTAAAGCCTCCCGCCGCCAGAGCGTGACCCAGAAGCACAAAGAGCTTGCTGTATCTGCGAACATCCCGCCGGGTCTCCTCCAGCCGCCGCTTAAAGTCTTTTAGGTCAGGCTTTTCCCGGCAAATTTCCCGGCACAAGCCTGCAAACTTCTCTAAGGATTCCATATCTGTGCCGCCACCCTTGGAGCGGCGCATACGGTTCAGGTGCTCCCCTTCCGGGGTGCGGATACTTACAATAATGGTGTTGGGAATGGCAAAGACCTCGCCCTGCACACCGTATGCCCGGAGCAGATGGGTGACAGTATCTTCCACCCGGTAGGTTTCCGCGCCGCTGCGCTGCACCTCGTAGGCAAGGTCAATGGTCAGCTCCAAAAAAGCCTCATAATCCATGGAAAGTCCCTCTTTTCCCCTTGTGAAATCTGAAAAGAGTATACCAGTGAAAGCGGGAAAATACAAGGGGAGAAATTCCGAAAATTAGGATGTGGGGAGACTGTGGGCAGTTTATCCAGGAAACGAATTGACAGCATACTGAGAATATGCTATAGTTGCAGTAGGATGTTGCAACTTTCAAATGCGATTGAATCGCCGTCTATCGCGACAGGCATAAAGGAAGGTGTTTGATGTGCGGCGTCTTGCTTCTATCATTTTGGCAGCGGCAATATGTTGTTTACTATTAAACACAGCTTTATTTACTATATCAGTAAGCCTCCCTCCTTCTTTACGTGGTCAGGCACAAAGTGAAAAGCCATTTTACTTTGTGGACGACTGCACATACTGGGGAGCAATCACTGATATCGCAGTATGCGAAAACTATCTCTACATACTGTATGACTCCAAAATGGTTATGGCTTGTTATGATTTAGACGGGAACTATATTTGTTCTTATTCCTTTGATATGATTAACAAAGGAAAAGCACAGCTGCACATTACCAGAGAGACCTTATATGTAGAGAGCAGCGGGCATGATTTTTATAGCTTTTCAAGCGCCCGATTTACGGATTACTACGAAAACGGAAACGATACGATCCATATAGCGCAGGACTTCCTTCCGGATTACCAAAAAAGTGGGGCGTACGAGCTTCGTGGGGCCTCAATATGGAAGATCACAGAAGATGGTGCAGAAGAAGTTGTTCACCGTCCGCCGTGGATGGCGTTGCTCAAAGATCACGCACAGATTGTGATACACATAATTTGCATCATATTTATATCCGGAACCGCAATATTTAGACGGAAAACCGCCTGCTAACAACAATGCTCAATTAAGCCACAACATTTGAAGCCAAAATCCAGACAACCTCAAAATTGAAGGTAGGCTGTAGGGGGGTAATTCCATGAGAACCAAGAGAAAAATTGCATTTCTCCTTCTTTCTATTTCCATTTTATTGCTGGCAAGCTGCTCTTCTAACAAAGAATTGCCCACCGGGCTGTATCTTCCGATAGCAGAATTACCTTCCATAGAGGACTTTTCCAGCGCAGAATTCACCGAAACCGCCGGATGTTTCCCCTCTGTTTCGTCTGCGGTTTTGATCCGCAACGGTGAAAGAGAGCATATTTCCACAGATGACCCCCGGCTAATTCAGTTAATGAATTTCCTGTCAAATTCCCATAAAAACAGTTTGGATGCCTGGCTTCAGGGAGTTCTTGCGGGAGCTGATTTAGAGGAATACCTTTCAGCGGATGTTCCCATGCTGGAAGTTATCTTTGAAGCTGGCAGTGAAAACACATCCTCCCGTATGCGCACCCCAAAAATTGTAATATGTCAGGACAGTTACCTTTTGTACCTAAACAGCAAAACTGAGAGTTCTGGCATAGAGGGCAACGAAGTTGCAGAGCAATGGTGGCCCTATATGGCCCTGGTGAGTGAACACAATTCTCCTTCTGACGGAAGTGCCGACGGCTGGATCGATCTTCTGGAATATGCCGGGTTTTATAGCAACTGATGTTAATATCTAAATACCCCTTGGCAGCACCTTCTTTTGTGGGTGCTGCCAAATTGCGTTTTCGGACTGTCGGCACAAGGCGGCTGCAAATTTTGGTTTGTCGGGGAGTATGGGATACACCCTTTGTAGGGGCCGGATACATCCGGCCCGTTCCGCACTGCAAATTTGTACGAATTCGCCCTAAATGGTGCTGTTTTTCAAACTTTTCCGCCGGGCCGGATATAT
>JAZQXK010000173.1:0-4305 GCA_045632785.1 Faecousia sp. | reverse complement strand
ACCACCTTGCGGGTGATCTCGATGTTCTCGGCGAAGGGCTTGGAGGAAGCGTCGATCATAACGGAGGTGAAGCCGCCGTCGATGCAGGCCTTGCAGGTCTCGAAGTCAGGGCCGTGATCCAGGTGCAGAGCCACGGGGATCTCGGGGCATTCCAGAACGGCAGCCTCAACCAGCTTCACCAGATAGGTGTGGTTGGCATAGGCACGGGCGCCCTTGGACACCTGGAGGATCACAGGGGAGTTTTCTTCCCGGCAGGCTTCGGTGATGGCCTGGACGATCTCCATGTTGTTGACATTAAAAGCACCGATGGCATAGCCGCCGGCGTATGCCTTTTTGAACATTTCAGTAGTAGTTACCAGAGGCATAAATATTCACTCCTTCAATATAATAGCGGAAAACCGCAAATTTCTGTCCTCTGCATTATAGCACAATTTTCAGAAAATTCAATATTTTATTTGCTATTTCCTGGCTTTTGTGGTATACTGAGAGCAATATCGCGTTTTTTCACGATACCCTTGTACAACTTGTATAAAAATGCAACTAATTTTTACCTGGAGGTAATCTATCATGTCTAATTCCCCTCTGGTCGGCTCTGCTATCATCGGTCAGTCCGGCGGCCCCTCTGCTGTCATCAACGCCAGTGCTTACGGCGTTATCAAGACTGCTCTGGAAAATGAAAATATCACCAAGGTCTATGGCGCATATCACGGCATTAAGGGCGTTCTCAACGATCAGCTCATGATTATGGACGAGGAGTGCTCCAAGGAGCTGGAAAATATGCTCCACACCCCCTCCTCCGCTCTGGGCTCCTGCCGCTATAAGATTGCAGACCCCGATGTGGACGATACCGACTATAAGCGTATTCTTGAGATCTTCAAGAAGTACAATGTCCGCTATTTCTTCTACAACGGCGGCAATGACTCCATGGACACCTGCAACAAGATCTCTAAGTACATGAACCGGGTTGGCTATGACTGCCGTGTTATGGGTGTTCCCAAGACCATCGACAACGACCTGGCCGGTACCGATCACTGCCCCGGCTTCGCTTCCGCTGCCAAGTATATTGCCACCTCCTTTATGGAAGTGTCCCGTGACTGCCATGTTTATGACACCGGCATGATCACCATCATCGAGTGCATGGGCCGCCATGCCGGCTGGCTCACCGGTGCCGCTGCTCTGGCCGGTCTCAAGGGCGATGGCCCCGACCTGATCTACCTCCCCGAACGGGATTTCGATATGGATGCTTTCCTGGCTGATGTCAAGCGGATCTACAACGAGAAGAAGAACTGCATCGTGGCCGTTTCCGAGGGTGTTCACTATGCCGACGGCACCTTCGTTTCCGAGGCTAAGACCTCCGGCACCGACGGTTTCGGCCATGCTCAGTTGGGCGGCCTGGCTGCTCGTCTGGCTGAGGTGGTCAAGGCTGCTACCGGCGCAAAGGTTCGCCCCATTGAGCTGAGCCTCCTGCAGCGCTGCGCTGCCCACTGCGCCTCCGGCACTGACATTGCTGAGTCCTTCATGTCCGGCAAGACTGCCGTAGAAGCTGCCGTTGCCGGTGAGACCGACAAGATGGTTGGCTTCCTCTGCACCCGTGACGAAAACGGCTACAAGTGCGAGCCTCATCTGTTCGACCTGAGCCTGGTTGCCAACACCGAGAAGAAGGTTCCTCTGGAATGGATCAACGAGGAAGGCAACTTCGTCAACCAGGGCTTCATCGACTACTGCCTGCCCCTGATTCAGGGCGAGACCGAGATGGTTAAGGAAGATGGCCTGCCCCGCTTCGTCAACCTGAAGAAGGTATTCGCCAAGTAATCCAAACAATATAAGATCCGCCCCTTCCGATTTTCGGAAAGGGCGGTTTTGTTATGTTTTGGGGAGAGAAAGAGGACTTAGGCGTCTTCCTGCTCCATCATTTCTCTGGCCTTGATGAAGCACTGCACGGCAAACTCCAGATCTTCCTTGGTGTGAGCAGCGGAGACCTGGGTGCGGATGCGGGCCTTGCCCTTGGGAACAACGGGGTAGGTGAAGCTGACGGCATAGATGCCCAGCTCGTACAGCTTCTGTGCCATGCGGGCGGCCTTGTGCTCGTCATAGAGCATGACGGGAACGCAGGGATGGGTGCCGTCGATGATGTCGAAGCCGTTGTCCTTCAGAGCCTGACGGTAGTCGCCTACGATGCTTTCCAGATGATCTCTCAGGGAGGTGTCCTTCTCCAGCATTTCCAGGCACTTCAGAGTACCGGCAGCAACTGCGGGAGCCAGGGTGTTGGAGAACAGGTAGGGACGGCTGCGCTGACGGAGCAGATCAATGATCTCCTTGCGACCGGTGGTGAAGCCGCCGGAAGCACCGCCCAGAGCCTTGCCGAAGGTGCCGGTGATCACATCAACACGGCCCATAACGCCGCAATGCTCCACAGTGCCGCGGCCCCGCTTGCCTACGAAGCCGGAGGCATGGCTGTCGTCTACCATAACCAGGGCATTATACTTATCGGCCAGATCGCAGACACCCTGCAGGTTGGCAATGATGCCGTCCATGGAGAATACGCCATCGGTAGCGATCAGCTTAATTCTTGCGCCGGCTTCGTCAGCGGCGATGAGCTGGGCTTCCAGATCTTCCATGTTGTTGTTCTTATAGCGGAAACGCTTTGCTTTGCAGAGGCGAACGCCGTCGATGATGGAGGCATGGTTCAGTTCGTCACTGATGATGGCATCGTCGGGTCCCATGAGGACTTCAAACAGGCCGCCGTTGGCATCGAAGCAGGAGGAATAAAGGATGGTGTCCTCGGTGCCGAAGAACCGGGCAACAGCCTCTTCCAGCTTCTTGTGGATGGACTGGGTGCCGCAGATGAAGCGGACGGAGGCGCAGCCATAGCCGTACTCGTCATAGGCATTTTTGGCGGCTTCTACCAGCTCCTTGTTGTCAGCCAGACCCAGGTAGTTGTTGGCGCACATATTGAGAAGGAGCTTGCCGTCGGCAATGATGTGGGCGCTCTGGGGGGTGGTGATGACACGCTCAGCCTTGAGCACGCCACCGGCACGAATTTCCTCCAACTGGGAGGCATAGAAAGACAGGGCTTCTTGCTTTTTCATAGTTTGATGATCCTTTCCTTGTGTAAAGTTGGGATTGTTAGCCAGGGACGGGAAACCCGTCCCAATATTTTTCAATCCGTCCTCGAAGGGATTTCGTTGAACTAAGCTTCTGGCTTAATCCAAATTCTGCCAGTCCAGAATGACCTTACCGCTCTTGCCGGAGCACATGGTCTCGAAGCCCACAGCGAAGTCACGCACATCGTAGCGGTGGGTGATGATCTTCGCCAGGGGGAAGCCGGCCTCTACCATGGCCTGCATCTTGTACCAGGTTTCGTACATCTCTCTGCCGTAGATACCCTTGATGGTCAGGCCGTTCCAGATGATGGTGTTCAGGGGAACTTCTACCATGTTGCGGTTGGGTAGACCCAGCAGGCAGATCTTGCCGCCGGTGTACATAGAGTCGATGAGCTGCCGCAGGGCGATGGGGCTGCCGGACATTTCCATGCCGATGTCAAAGCCTTCGTGGATGCCCATGCAGGACATAACGGCCTTCAGGTCGGTGGTGGCGGTGTTCACGGCGCAGATGCCAAACTGACGGGCCATATTCAGACGGTACTCGTTCAGGTCGGTGATCACAACATTTCTTGCGCCGGAGAACTTGGCAATGGCGGCTGCCATAATGCCAATGGGGCCAGCGCCGGTGACCAGTACATCCTCGCCCAGAAGGTTAAAGGACAGGGCGGTATGAGCGGCATTGCCGAAGGGGTCAAAGATGGAATAAAGCTCCTCGTCGATCTTGGGAGAGCAGCGGATCACATTGGTGGAAGGGATTACCAGGTATTCTGCGAAAGCACCATCCCGGTTAACACCGACACCGATGGTCTTCTTGCACAGATGGCTCTTGCCGGAGCGGCAGTTGCGGCACTGACCGCAGACGATATGGCCTTCACCGGAAACGATATCACCTACGGAGAAGCCGGTAACATTGGCACCCAGCTCCACGATTTCGCCTACATACTCATGGCCTACGGTCATGCCCAGACGGATGGTGTTCTGTGCCCATTCGTTCCAATCCCAGATATGTACATCTGTGCCGCAGATCGCGGTCTTGTGGATCTTGATCTTTACATCGTTAGGGCCTACGGAGGGGATCTCCACCCGCTTCATGGTCAGCCCTCTTTCCGGCTTATCCTTTACCAATGCCCACATGGTTGCCTTTTCCATTGTATCCACACCTTTCAAGTCGAGTGTTATTATGGGAGCATCCCGCAGGATA
>JAZQXK010000172.1:0-4025 GCA_045632785.1 Faecousia sp. | reverse complement strand
GGCACCAATTCCTTGATAGGCATTGCCGATAACACGGGAAACGAAGGGTTTTGCCTTAAAAATCGGTGCAAAAATTTCGATACTGCCCGGCGGGGGCATGCCCCCGCCCTACAGCCTTCTATCGAAAACGGCCCGATAAATTGGAATTTACCTGCTTGCGGACACCCGGGGACGGGTGTCCCTACGGATTCTATCGTCAGTTAGTATGATAAACAGGAATTTATCGCCCTTTCGGGACGGAAACCGTATCTTACAAATCTGCAAGGGGAACAACCTCACCGGAAATTGTGAATCTAAAGGAGAGAAGAAAAATGGATCGGGATTTAGCCTCCCGGCAGGAGGCAAGAGAAAAAGCAAAACAAGCACAAAAAGCCCAGAAGCTGTTGTCAAAGTTCCCCCAGGAAAAGCTGGATGCCATTTGCCAGGCCATGAGTCGTGCCTTTGCCAAAGAAGCTGCATCCCTGGGTCGGCTGGCCTGTGAAGAAACCGGCTTCGGCCGCCCGGAGGATAAGGCGCAGAAGAACCTTTTTGCGTCCCAGAAGGTATGGGACGCCATAAAGGATATGAAAACCGTGGGGCTTTTGCACAAAGACGAGAAACGGAAAATTTGGGAGATCGGTGTCCCCGCCGGGGTGATCGCTGGGATCGTTCCCTCCACCAACCCCACCTCTACCGTATGCTACAAGGCAATGATTGCCTTGAAAGCTGGCTGCGCCATTGTCTTTTCTCCTCATCCGGCAGCCTTGGAGTGTACAAAAAAGGCCTGCGAAGTGGTGGCAAAGGCCGCAGAAAGCGCAGGCTGTCCTGCAGGTGCGGTTAGTTGCCTGACGATGCCTACCATGGAGGCTGTGGACGAGCTGATGAAAAGCCCCGCAGTCAGCCTGATTTTGGCAACCGGCGGGCCGGGCATGGTGAAAGCCGCCTATTCCTCCGGCACACCTGCCATTGGAGTAGGCGCAGGCAACGGCCCCGCCTATATCCACCGCTCTGCGGATGTTGCCCAGGCTGTGAAGGACATTTTCCGCTCCAAAACCTTTGACAACGGCACCATCTGCGCCTCGGAGCAGAGCATCGTTGTGGAAAAGGACATGGATAAGACTGTAGGCACGGAAATTCTGCGACAAGGTGGCTTTTTCCTCAGTGAAGCCCAGGCAGAGGCAGTGAAAAAGGTGCTGTTTCGCCCGGACGGCAGGATGAGTCCCAAGGCCGTGGGGCACTCCGCCGAGCAGATCGCCGCACTTGCAGGGATCACTGTCCCCCCGGGAACCAGAGTGCTTCTGGCAAGAGTCACGGATGCCGGCCCGAAGCAGCTCTACTCCCACGAAAAGCTGTGTCCGGTGTTGGGCTACTATGCCGAGGAAAACGAGGCATCGGCACTTGCCCGGTGCATAGAGATCTTGTCCTTTGAAGGGGCAGGGCACAGCTTCATGCTCCATGGCAAGGACGAGGAAGTGATCCGACGCTTTGCTCTGGAAATCCCGGTTTCCCGCTTTGTGGTCAATGCTCCCGGCGCACTGGGCGGCATTGGGGCAGAAACCAATCTGTTCCCCGCCCTGACTTTGGGCTGCGGTGCGGTAGGGGGAAGCTCGTCTTCCAACAACATTGGCCCTATGGACTTAATCAATGTGCGCCGGGTGGCATGGGGAACAGGAAGCAGCGCTCCCAAGGTAAGTGTCGGGGAAATTTCCCAGGATACCATGGAAGCTCTGGTAGCAGAAATCATGAAACGACTGGTATAAGAAAATTAGGAGGAAATGAACATGACGGATTTAAGTAATACCAATTCTCTGGGTATGGTGGAGACCAAAGGTTTAGTGGGTGCAATTGAAGCGGCAGACGCCATGGTCAAGGCAGCCAATGTGCTTCTGGTTGGCAAGGAACAGATCGGCGGCGGCTTGGTCACAGTTATGGTGCGGGGCGATGTAGGCGCAGTGAAGGCTGCTACCGATGCTGGCGCTGCGGCTGCGGAAAAGGTGGGGGAGCTGGTGTCTGTCCATGTGATCCCCCGGCCTCATGTGGAGGTTGCCGCCATTTTGCCCAAGGGCAGACAAGAAACCAAGGAGGCGTAAGCCATGGCCCTTTACACGGCTCAAGCCGTTAGGGCGAACATTCGCAACCGGGAGGGGCGGCGTATCTTCTATTTAGGGAAAGACGACCGCTTGACCCCCGGCGCAAAGGACTTCCTCCGGGAAAACAGCATTGAGATCGTTCCCGCAGAAAAGGCTGGGCATCCTTATAAGACCCTCCGGGGGGCAGTCTTTGAGAAAAAGCCGGAGGATATGACCCACTTAAATGGAGATTTTCTGGTAGAAAAGACCCATCCCCGAATTGCCTTCCGGGGGCAGATGGACACACTGCAAGCCCTCCTGCTTCTGGCCCAAAGAGAAGCCCAGGAGCAAGGGGAGCAAGAAATACAAAAAAACCTGGGTCAGTGTCTGGACTATAGCCGCAGGATGCTGTCTTGCGATGTTTTGGAAGAACCCCTCCCGGAGGTAAGCTTAGGCGGACTGACAGAGGAAGCTCTCCGCAGTCACTCTCACAATCCCCAGAAATACTACGGGCAACCCCATTTTATGCCGGAAAGCGCGGACAGCCGCACCTTGCTTTTGGTCAATTTGTGCCGCACCGCAGCCAGAAGCGCAGAGCTTGCCGCCTGCAACGCCTTCCGGGATCGGGAGGGCATCTGCACAAGGGCAGATCTTGTGCAGGGCTTAAACCGCATGAGCAGTTTCCTATGGATTCTGGAAATACGCCTGAAGGCAGGAAAGGAGGCTTCCCATGGATAGCTTGGATATGGTTGCAGAAGAACTGATGCAGCGGCTTTTTGTAGAAGTGGAGGCCTCCGGGCGCCATGTTCATGTGACCAAAGAGCAGGCCCTTGCCCTCTTTGGGCATAGCCTGACCCCGGTTCGTCCCCTCTCTCAGCCGGGACAGTTTGTCACGGGGGAACGAGTGACTCTGGTTGGCCCTAAGGGAGAGATTCCCAATGTGGCGGTTTTAGGGCCGGAAAGAAGCCGGGGGCAGGCAGAATTATCCCTGACCGACGGCATCGCCTTGGGTCTAAAGCTGCCTGTTCGACAATCCGGTGATGTAGATGGCACACCGGGTATCCTTCTAAAGGGATCTAAGGGGCAGGTTGCCCTCCCCTGTGGTGCCATTGCCGCCAAAAGGCACATCCATCTTCCCCCGGAGGATGCCATAAGGCGAGGACTGCAGGATGGGGACATTGTGAAGCTGAAAATGCGCACCACCCGACCGGTGATTCTGGAAGATGTGGTAGTACGTGTCAGCCCCAATTTTGCCCCCAGAGCGCATATTGACTATGACGAGGCCAATGCCTGCGCCTTTCAAAAGGGGGATTGGGGGATGATCCTCAAATGAACGAAGAACTGCTGGAGGCCTTGACCGCCAAGGTTTTGGAAAAGCTGGCAGAACAGCATGCCCCTTCCCGCTCCCCTGTCCTGACCCATCCCGGCGTAGGAGAAAGACCAAAAGCTCTCCTTGTGGGCAAGGAGCCTTTGCAGGACTTAGGCTACGACTATGTGACCGACTCCCCCTACGAAGCCGTGGTCATAGGTAGGTTGACAGCGGGGCAGCTTCTTTTCTTCCGGGAGGAACAGGTGCTTTGCGCACTCTTAGCCGGGATTCCCGTATATCTATACACACCGGGACTTCCTACCGGCAGCAGCAAGAACCGCAATTTAGAAACGGAGCTGGGCGCAGCGGTGAACCGGCTGCGGAATTGGGGCGTGCTGCTCACGGATGGCAATTCCCGGCGGCGGCTGATCACAGCCCAGGAAGCAAGGCGGCTAAAAGCCCAGGGACGACAGCTTCCCCCGGGCTGTATCCTTACCCCCGCCGCAAGAGATATTCTGGAATAGTGTTGCAAATTTTGGTTTGTCGGGGAGTATGGGATACACCCTTTGTAGGGGCCGGATACATCCGGCCCGTTCCGCACTGCAAATTTGTACGAATTCGCCCTAAATGGTGCTGTTTTTCAAACTTTTCCGCCGGGCCGGATATAT
>JAZQXK010000171.1:0-2250 GCA_045632785.1 Faecousia sp. | reverse complement strand
GATATATCCGGCCCGGCGGAAAAGTTTGAAAAACAGCACCATTTAGGGCGAATTCGTACAAATTTGCAGTGCGGAACGGGCCGGATGTATCCGGCCCCTACAAAGGGTGTATCCCATACTCCCCGATAAACCAAAATTTGCCCATGACCCTTGCCCCCTATGTGGGCAGAAGGAAGATCAAACGAGGAACTTTTATGGAAATTATTTTGGCATCCCAATCTCCACGACGGAAAGAACTTTTACAGCTTATGGGGTTGGATTTTCAAATTCAAGTGGCAGATATTGACGAAGCTATGGACGAAACCCGCGCGCCTTCTGAGGAGGTAGCTAGAGTCAGTGCCATGAAAGCTCAGGCGGTGCAGGCCGGGGAGGATGCTGTGGTCATTGCCGCTGATACCATCGTGGTATGTGAAGGCAAAATACTGGGCAAGCCCCACAGCGAAAAAGAGGCGGCAGATATGCTGCGGCTTCTTTCCGGGAAAAGCCATCAGGTTATGACCGGCTTTACGGTGCGTCGGGGCAGCCGGGTGAAAACCCATACAGAGGTCAGTAATATCCGCTTCCGTCCTTTGGAGGAAGGGGAGATCAACGCCTATGTTGCCACGGGGGAACCTATGGATAAAGCCGGGGCGTACGGTATTCAGGGCAAGGCGTCTCTGTTTGTGTCCGGCCTGGAAGGGGACTATTACAATGTAATGGGTCTTCCTATATGCGCCCTGGGGCAGTGCCTTCGGGAATTTGGGGTTAAAATTTTGGGAGTGTGAACGCTTTGAAGAAGTTTTTTACAGGAAAAGTGAAAGCGGTACTGGTTTTCGCGGTGATCATGGCCGTGGTGCTGGCCCTTTTAGGCTCTCTGGGGCAGGGAGACACCTTCCCGGAGCGGGTGGCCCAGGGCATTATGACCCCGCTGCGCTCCGGCACCAGCGCCCTGACCAAGCAGGCTCAGCGGCTTTATAGCTATATGTTCCGCTATGATGCCCTGGAAGCGGAAAATCAGGCTCTAAAAGAGCAAATTGCCGCCATGGAGAACGATGCCAGAACAGCCGACGCTCTGCAAAGAGAAAATCAGCGGTTGAAGGAGCTGGTTGGTCTGAAGGAAGAACGGGAGGATTTTACTCTGGTTTCTGCCTATATTATCACCTGGGATTCCAACGACTGGACCAGTACCTTTACCATTAACAAGGGAACAAACTCCGGCATTGAAAAGGACATGGTTGCCATTACCGCCCAGGGTGAGGTGGTCGGCCTGATCACTGCCGCCGGCGCCAACTGGGCAACGGTTACAACGGTTCTGGATGCCTCTTTGGAGATCAGCTCCCAGATCGCATCCTCCGGCTACCCCGGTATCGTGCAGGGTGCTTATACCACCGGTGAGGAAGGTATGCTGCGCATGGACTATCTGCCCACGGATGCGGTCATCCGTAACGACGACCAGATAGTTACCGTCGGCTCCACCCTCTATCCCCGGAACTTGATCCTGGGCTATGTGGCCAATGCGGGCTTCGACGAGACCGGCGTTGCCAAATATGCCATTTTGCGGCCTGCGGCAGACTTTGAAAATATGGAGCAGGTCTTCATCATTGCGGATTATGTAAACCAGTAACCGGGGGTTTCACATCCCCTTGGAGGATATTCCATTGAATCAACGACAGATCATTAAAACTGAACAGGGAGAGGGCACCAGCCTTATGGGAAAACTGGTTCTCACCCCCATACAGCGGAAGGTTGTACTCAAATGGGCGCTGTTTTCTCTCAGCTTCCTTTTCCTGCAGGTGCTGCAGGATGTGGTATTTAGTCGGATCCGCATTTTGGGAGGCTGTCCGGATATTGTTCCGGCGTGGCTGCTTTTGGTATGCCTGACTCAGAACCCGGATGCGGGGGCACTGTATGTTTTGGGCTGCTGTACCTTCCGCTGCCTTTGCGGTGCGGCCTTAGGGCCGGTTTCTCTGGCAGTCCTGGTTTTTGCAGGGGTGCTTTTAAACGCTATGCGGCGGTCAAATCTGTGGGGCGAGGTGCGCTCAGTCTTGGTATGCTGCTGGGCGGCACTTTTGGCACATCAGCTTTTGCTTTTTGGCTTGGGGCTTTTCCTGGGCCACACTGTATGGGACAGGCTTCTTGCCACCCTGGGCGGCTGCCTCGGTGCGTGGGTGGCAGTGCCGATTTTATACCCCGTTGCCCGTGCTTTGGGTAAAATAGGAGGGCAAGGATGGAACGAATAACGAAAAAAAGAGCCGTTGCCCTGTTTTTGCT
>JAZQXK010000170.1:0-3569 GCA_045632785.1 Faecousia sp. | reverse complement strand
GTGAGAATTGCCGGTCTGATTGGCATTTTGGCGAAAACGAACTGCCCTGGCAATCCCTCCGGCTCGCCTTCGGCGACCCACCTCCCTTTACACAAGGGAGGCTTTGGTGCCCAGCAAACTCACAGATAAACCAAAATTTACACAGATGCATTGCACCCTTTGGGTGCATAAAAAACGAAGGGAGGAAAATGCCATGACCACTAAAACCGCCCTCATTGCCATGAGCGGCGGCGTTGACAGTGCCGTTGCCGCCTTTTTGATGCAGGAAGCAGGCTTCCTGTGCCAGGGGGGTATTATGCGCCTGCAAGAGGGTGCCGGATGCCAGACGGAGCAGGATGTGGCTGACGCCGGAGCGGTTGCCGCCCGGCTGGGGATCCCCCTTCATGTGCTTTCCTTCCGGGAGGATTTCTCCCAAAAGGTCATCGACCGCTTTGTGGATGCCTACGAAAAGGGCATTACCCCCAACCCCTGCATTGACTGCAACCGCTTCTTAAAATTCGACCGGCTGTACGATGCAGCAAAAGAGCTGGGTCTGGAATATTTAGCAACCGGGCACTATGCCCGCATCCAAAAGGGCGAAAATGGTCGCTGGCAGCTTCTCAAAGGCCCTGACCCCAAGAAAGACCAAAGCTATGTACTATACGCTCTGACTCAGGAGCAGCTTTCCCACACTGTTTTTCCCTTGGGCGAGCTTTCCAAGGAGCAGGTGCGCCGCATTGCCCGGGAGCAGTGCTTTGAAAATGCCCACCGGGGGGACAGCCAGGACATCTGCTTCATCCCCGACGGCGATTATGCTGCCTTCATTCGCCGCCGCACCGGGAAGACCTACCCGGAAGGGAATTTTGTGGACGCCACCGGCCGTGTTTTAGGGCGGCACAAGGGCATCATCCACTACACCGTAGGCCAGCGACGAGGGCTGGGTATCTCCGCAGAAAAGCCTCTGTATGTAAAAGCCATCTGCCCGGAGAACAATACGGTGGTTCTCGCTTCCAATGAGGAACTGTTTGAGAGGCGGCTGGTGGCTCATTCCTTTAACTGGGTATCCATTTCTCAGCCGGAAGCGCCCATTCGCTGCACAGCCCGGGCCAGATACCACCACCCGGAGCAGCCCGCCACGGCTACGGTTTTATCCGATGGCAGGGTAGAGGTTCTGTTTGACCAGCCCCAGAGAGCCTTGACCCCAGGGCAGAGTGTTGTCCTTTATGAGGGGGATGCGGTTCTCGGCGGCGGAGTAATTGACACAGGAAGTAACTGTGAAAAGTGAAGAAGTAAACTCTGAAATATAGAGATCAGGAGTGAAAATATATGAAACTAACCTTTGTTGTGCCCTGTCTGTTTGGACTGGAAGGGCTTGCCGCTGACGAGCTGCGGCGGCTGGGTCTGGAAGATGTACAGGCCGAAAATGGCAGAGTCCTTTTTACCGGGGGCTGGGATGCCATGGCTATGGCAAATATCTGGCTGCGTACCGGTGAAAGAGTCCTTCTGCGCCTGACTACCGGCACTGCCAAAACCTTTGAAGAAATGTTCCAGTTGGTCGCCAGCACCAATTTGGAGGACTTCATCCCCAAGGATGGCAAATTTCCTGTAAAGGGTCACAGCTTAAACAGCCAGCTTCATTCCGTGCCCGACTGTCAGGCCATTGTGAAGCGTGCCGCCGCCAAGCGTCTGGGAGAAAAGTACGGCATTGGCTGGCTCCCGGAAACAGGAGCGCTGTATCAGCTTCAGTTCTCCCTCATGCACGACCGCTTTGAGCTGTTTCTGGATACCACCGGCGCAGGCCTTCACAAGCGGGGCTACCGGGCAATAGGCAACGACGCCCCCTTGCGGGAAACACTGGCTGCCGGCATGGTGCAGCTCACCCGCTACCGTGGCAGGGACTTTTTCTGGGATCCCTTCTGCGGCTCGGGAACCATTCCCATTGAAGCGGCTCTCATTGCCATCAACAGGGCGCCGGGTCTGTTTCGGGGCTTTGCCGCGGAAAAATTCACCTGCGTTGACCCGGAAGCCTTCCGCAAGGTGCGCATGGAAGCCCCCGACCGGGAGTTCCATGGCAACTACCGCATCTTAGGCTCGGACAACGACCCCAAGTGCGTGAGCCTCTCCATTGCCAACGCCAGAAAAGCCGGTGTGGGCAAGCTCATTGAGTTCAAAGACGGGGACGCCACCAAAATGAGCCTGCCTTCTCAGGAGGGCATCATCGTCTGCAATCCCCCTTACGGTCAGAGAATGCTGGAACAGCGCCAGGCCCAGGGACTCATGGGGGCGCTGGGTCGTCACTTAAAGTTTGCCGACGGCTGGAAGAAGTATATCATTTCTTCCGAGCCGGAGTTTGAGCATTATTTCGGCAGAAAGGCCGATAAGCGCAGAAAGCTCTATAACGGCATGATACCCTGTGAATATTATATGTATCTGGGGGGCAGAAAGAAATGAAGCATCTATTCCTCCTGAACCCGGTAGCAGGGCAGGGCAGGGACTTAAACAAGTTCCGGGCAGAAATTTTGTCGGCCTGCGCCAAACGGGGGCTGCAGGAAGACCGGGATTATGAGATTTTTACCTCCCAAAAGCCCAGAGACATCACCAAGAAAGTAGCAGAGGCCGTAAAGACCGGGGAAGAATTGCGGCTCTATGCCTGCGGCGGCGACGGTACACTGAATGAAACCGTTGCCGGTGCCGCAGGCCACAGCCATGTATCCGTAACCAATGTGGCAAGAGGCTCCGGAAACGATTTTATCCGGATGTTTACGGATACCGCCCCCTTCCGCAGCATCGAGGCTCTTTTGGACGATCCCAAGGAAACTCCGGTGGATCTCATTTGCTGCAACGGAGAATATGCCATCAATGTCTGCTCCACAGGCCTCGATGCCCGGATCGGTACAGAGGTGGCAACGTATAAGCGGCTTCCTCTGGTGAAAGGGCACGGAGCTTATCTTCTGTCCTCTCTGGTCAATACCATTAAGGGAGTACACCGGCACTACCGGGTGGAAATTGACGGTCAAATGATCGACGGAGAGCAGACCATGATCTATGTGGGGAACGGCGCATGGTACGGCGGCGGCTTTAACCCTGTCCCCGAAGCCGACCCCACAGACGGTCTTCTGGATGTACTTATGGTTACCGGTGTCAGCCGCATGACGGTGTTAAAGGTCATCGGGCCTTACAAGCAGGGGAAGTATCGGGACTATCCTCATCTGATGCGTCATTTCCGCACAGATAAGGTGAAGATCCTCTGCGATGAAGATGAGCCTATTAACTTAGACGGTGAGCTTCGCATGGGCAAGGAAGCGGAGTTTGCGGTCGCACCCTTCCAGCTGCGGTTCTTCTATCCCAAGGAAGTGAGCCTGCAAAACAGCAAAGCTCCGGTTGGAGCAGGTTCCTTGTAATCGGTTATTTGTTCCGGTAAATTCCTGTTTAGCTTACGAACTTGTGGGTTGCACTGGTGCGGCAGCACCCAAGGCTCCCTTGTGCAAAGGGAGCTGGGCAGATTATAATACGAAGTGCAACACCCAAAATAAATAGAGACAATACGCAAACCTTAGTGTAAAATGTAGTTACCACACAAACAAACTACA
>JAZQXK010000169.1:0-6912 GCA_045632785.1 Faecousia sp. | reverse complement strand
CCCACCGAGCCCGAACCCACTGAACCTGAACCCACTGAGCCCGGCAAGACCGGTATCTTCTACGAAGACGGCAAGTATTTCTACTATGTAAACGGTGAGATTCAGTATGCCGCAGGTCTGGTCTTTGTGGATGGCGCATATTACTACATCCGTTCCGGCGGCTACGCTGCCATTGGCTCTTACTGGGTCACCAACACCAATGGCATCACCCAGGAAGGCTTCTACATCTTCGCAGAGGATGGCAAGATGATCCTGACTGACACCAGCAAGACCGGTATCTACTACGAGGATGGTAAGTATTACTACTACATCGAGGGCGAGATTCAGTTTGGCGCAGGTCTGGTATATGTTGACGGTTACTATTACTACATCCGCTCCAACGGCACGGCTGCCATTGGCTCTTACTGGGTTACCAACACCAACGGCATCACCCAGGAAGGCTTCTACATCTTCGCAGAGGACGGCAAGATGATCCTGACCGACACCTCCAAGACAGGCATCTATCTGGAAGATGGTCTTTACTACTACTATGTAGAGGGCGAAATCCAGTTCGGCGCAGGTCTGGTTCTGGTGGATGGCTACTACTATTACATCCGTTCCGGCGGCTATGCAGCCATCGGCTCTTACTGGGTTACCAACACCAACGGCATCACCCAGGAAGGCTTCTACATCTTCGCAGAGGACGGTAAGATGATCCTGACCGACACCTCCAAGACAGGCATCTATCTGGAAGACGGTCTTTACTACTACTATGTAAACGGTGAGATTCAGTATGCCGCAGGTCTGGTCTTTGTGGATGGCGCATATTACTACATCCGTTCCGGCGGCTACGCTGCCATTGGCTCTTACTGGGTCACCAACACCAATGGCCTGACTGAAGAGGGCTTCTACATCTTCGCAGAGGATGGCAAGATGATCCTGACAGATACCTCCAAGACCGGCATTTATCTGGAAGACGGTCTGTACTACTACTATGTAGAGGGCGAAATCCAGTTCGACGCCGGCCTGGTTCTGGTGGAAGGCTACTATTACTACATTCGTTCCGGCGGCTATGCAGCCATCGGTGAGTACTATGTATCCATTACCAACGATCTGATGCCTGAAGGCACCTATACCTTCGGTGAAGATGGCAGAATGATCATCTAAATCCTTTTATCGCACACCCTTCCTGCGGCAAGCTTCGGCTTGCCGCAGTTTTTCTACCAACCTTGCAGGTGTATTACTGCACCGATCAAAAATTCATTTTGCGTCCAGTCTATCAAAAAACAACTTTTGAAATTGCCTGAAAAATATAGTGGAAAAGTACAAATGATTATGATATACTGGCTTTAGGGACAAAACCCTGATACATATAAGCCCCGTCCATTCTGGCGGGTGTGTTTTGAGAGGAGATTTTCCTATGAAAACAGCACTGGTCATTCTTGCGGCAGGAATCGGCTCCCGGTTCGGAGGCGGAGTAAAGCAGCTTGCGCCTGTTGGGCCCAACAGCGAACTGATTATCGACTACTCCATTCACGATGCCATTGCTGCGGGGTTCAATAAGGTGGTATTCATCATTCGCCGGGATATTGAGGCAGACTTCCGGGAAGTGATCGGTGAGCGCATGGAAGCTCTTTGCAGCAAGCTGGGAGTGGAAGTGGCATATGCGTATCAGGATGTGAAGGATCTGCCTGCCGGGGTGGAGGTTTCCGTAGAACGGAAAAAGCCTTGGGGAACCGGTCATGCCCTTCTGGCCTGCAAGGAAGTGCTCCATGAGCCTTTTGTTGTCATTAACGCAGACGATTACTACGGCAAGGAAGGTCTTGTCAACATTCATAAGTTCCTCACCCAGGAAATGAAGAACCCCATGGATATGTGCATGGCTGGTTTTGTGCTGAGAAATACGCTTAGTGAAAACGGCGGCGTAACTCGGGGTGTGTGCCAGGCCAACGGGGCCGGCTATCTGGAAAAGGTCACAGAAACCAAGAATATCGTTTCCCTAAAGGGAAAGGCCGGTGTTTTGCAGGCGGACGGCACTGTAAAGCTCCTCAATGAGAACAGCCTGGTTTCCATGAATATGTGGGGTATGTCCCCCCAGATTTTGGAGGCCATGGAAGAGGGCTTCCGGGAATTCCTACAATCCCCCGATACAGACCTGGAAAAGGGCGAATTTCTGATTCCTGTGTATGTAGATCAACTTTTGCGGCAGGGGAGAGCTACAGTCAAGGTGATTCCCACGGCTGACCGCTGGTTCGGTGTTACTTATCGGGAAGACAAGCCCTTCGTTTGCCGTGCCTTTGTCACACTCTACGAAGCCGGTACATATGAAAATGATCTCTTTGGCGATCTTTTGAATCGCTGAACCCCTGGGCTGCCCGGACATAACCTTTGATTTTCGGAGACACACCATGGGTAAATGGAAAGACAGAATGAAAAAAGTGAAAAAAGGTGGTCTGCGGGAGCTCCTTCGGGAATTTCGTTGGATCGGGGGCTATGGCCTGCGCTACAAAAAGGATGTAGCATGGTATGTATTCCTGGGTCTTTTGGGCATCTTTATGAGCCTGGGAGCCAGTGTAGTTAGCAAGAATATTCTGGATGCGGTTACCGGCCACATGACAACGGCCTTGATTCCCTCCGGCATCTTCTATGTAGGAATGCAGCTTGCCCGTATTGGCATTGGCGCATGGGCGGGGCATATCTCTGCAAAGACAGAGATCCGGGTGGATCAGGAGATCCGGGCAGAGGTATATGACAAGGTTATGCGTGCCGACTGGCAGGCTTTGAGCAAGTACCACTCCGGCGACATTCTCAACCGGGTGGACAACGATGTAGCCAGTATTTCCTCCTGCATTTTAGGCTGGATTCCTGACGGCATTACCAAATGCGCCCAGTTCCTTGGGTCTTTGGGCATCATTCTCTATTATGATCCCTCTCTGGCGCTTCTGGCTCTGGCCAGCGCCCCGGTCACACTTCTGGTTTCCAGAACGGTTATGAGCCGCATCCGGAAGTATAATCTGGAAATGCGGGAAGCCAGCTCCAAGGTGATGATGTTCAACCAGGAGTCCTTCTGCAATGTACAGACCATTAAGTCCTTCGGTTTGGGCGAATCCTATGGCAGAAAGCTCCGCCAGGTGCAATCAGACTATCGGGACTTGCGGCTGGATTACAACAAGTATTCCCTTGCAGCTTCCTCTATTTTGTCCTTAGCCGGTACAGTGGTGTCTATCGCCTGCTTCGGCTGGGGTGTGTACCGCCTTTGGGGAGGCCATATTACCTTTGGTATTATGACCTTGTTTTTGCAGATGGCGGGCTATTTGGCGGCATCTTTTAATGGCCTGGTGAAGCTGGTTCCCGGTGCTATCTCTGCGGCAACGGCTGCAAAGCGGATCATGGCGATTACGGAAATCGAGGAAGAGGACCTGAGCGGCGCAGAGGAAGCGCAGCGGCTTTTGCAGGAGAATTTGGAGCGTGGCATTGAGGTGCGCACCGAAAAATTGGAGTTTTCCTATGAAGGAGCCGGCCCGGTACTCCATGAGGCAGAAATTCTGGCAAGGCCCGGTGAGATCGTGGCTCTGGTTGGTCCTTCCGGAGAGGGGAAGACCACCATGCTGCGTCTGCTTCTGGGCATCGTGCGCCCCAATTCCGGCTGTGTATGGATCACGGGAGGGGAAACAGGGCAGAAAATGACCGCCTGCGCCTCCACTAGAAAGCTGTTCTCCTATGTACCTCAGACACATATTATGTTTGACGGTACTGTAGGGGATAACTTGAGAATGATAGACCCCAAGGCCACGGAGGAAGACCTGTGGCAGGCTCTGGACATGGCCTGTGCCGGTGACTTTGTCCGCAAGCTGTCCAAGGGACTGGACACTCCCCTCATTGAAGACGGAGGAGGCCTTTCCCAGGGTCAGATGCAGCGGCTTTCCATTGCCAGAGCGATTTTGGCAGATGCCCCGGTGCTTCTGCTGGATGAAGCGACCTCTGCCTTGGATGTTGCCACAGAGCGGAAGGTTCTCAGGAATGTTCTTGCTTCCGGGAGCAATAAGACGGTAATTGTGACCACCCACCGCCCCAGTGTCCTGAATGTTTGCAGCCGGGTCTATGAGATCTCCGGGCAGAGAGTCAGGGAACTGAGTGTGGAGGAAGTGGAGAAAAAGATTGCTGATTTCTAGAAAGAAAAATTCCCCTGCTCCGTTGTTTGGAGCAGGGGAGATTCTATTCTATGGGGGGATTACTTGCCGCAAAATTCCTTTGCCACTTCCACAATATGCTCAGCGCACAGGCCAAACTGCTTCAGAAGCTGGGCGGCGGGGCCGGAGTGACCGAACTCATCATTGACACCGATGCGGCGCACAGGAGTGGGCAGCTTTTCGCACAGCAGGCCGCAAACAGCCTCACCCAGACCGCCGATGACGGAATGTTCCTCGCAGGTGATGATCTTGCCGCAGTCCTGAGCGGCGTTCAGTACCATTTCTTCATCCAAAGGCTTGATGGTTGCCATGTTAATGATCCGGGCAGAAATGTCGGCTTCTTCCAGAACCTTGGCAGCTTCCAGAGCTTCATAAACCATGAGGCCGTTGGCAATGATGGCAACATCTGTGCCTTCCCGGAGGACTTCGCCCTTACCGATCTGGAAGGTGTAGTTGGCTTCCTCATGGAATACAGGCACAGCGGCTCTGCCGAAGCGCATATACACAGGGCCTCTGTATTCATAGGCGGCCTTGACCATGGCTCTGGCTTCCACATCGTCGGCAGGGGACATGACCACCATACCGGGGATGGAGCGCATGAGGGCGAAATCCTCGCAGCACTGATGGCTGGCGCCGTCTTCACCGACGGAGATACCGCCGTGGGTTGCGCCGATCTTTACATTCAGGTGGGGATAGCCGATGGAGTTGCGGATTTGCTCAAAGGCACGGCCTGCGGCGAACATGGCAAAGCTGGAAGCAAAGGGAACCAGCCCCATGGTGGCAGCACCGGCGGCAACGGTTACCATGTTGCCCTCGGCAATGCCGCAGTCAAAATGTCTGTGGGGAAAAGCCTTCATAAAGACGGAGGTTTTGGTAGCGCCTGCCAGGTCGGCATCAAAAACGATCAGGTCTTCATGCTCCTGACCCAAAGCCACAAGGGCCTTGCCGTAGCTGTCACGGGTTGCGATCTTTACAACATCTGCCATATCACTTACCCTCCAATTCTTCCATCATTGCACGCAGCTCGTCCATGGCCTTCTCGTATTCGGCATCGTTGGGAGCTTTGCCGTGCCAACCGGCATCATTTTCCATAAAGGAAACGCACTTGCCCTTGACCGTCTTCATAACGATGACAGTGGGCTTGCCTTCAGTGACTCTGGCCTCCCGGAAGGCGGCTTCGATCTGGTCAAAATCATGGCCGTCGATCTCTACTACATGGCAGCCGAAGGCGGCAGCTTTTTCTCCAATGGGGTAGGGGCTCATAACATTGGCGATGTTGCCGTCGATCTGCAAGCCGTTGTTGTCAATGATGGCGCAGAAGTTATCCAGCTTATAGTGGGCGGCAGACATGAGAGCCTCCCAGACCTGGCCTTCCTGAATTTCACCGTCACCCAAAAGGGCGTAGACCCGGCAGGCCTTTCCCTGATACTTGGCGGCAAGGGCCATGCCAACGGCAGCGGAAACGCCCTGACCCAGAGAGCCGGTGGACATATCCACACCGGGAACGGTGTTCATGTTGGGGTGGCCCTGCAGATAGCTGTCAATGCGGCGCAGGGTCTTGAGGTCTTCCACAGGGAAGAAGCCCCGGTGGGCAAGGGCAGCATACAGACCGGGGGCGGTGTGACCCTTACTGAGGACGAAGCGATCACGGTCTTCCATTTTGGGGTTCCGGGGATCTACATTCATTTCCTTGAAGTACAAATAGGTAAAAACATCAGCTGCGGAAAGACTTCCGCCGGGGTGGCCGGATTTGGCGCTGTGAGTTGCTGTCAGGATGCCCATGCGCACCTTACAGGCGGTCAGCTCCAGTTGCTTTTTTTCACTGGCTGTCATGTTGCTCCTCCTTTGGTTTCGTTTGAATTGGGAAGATCCGTAGAACCGGATTCTCAACAAATCCAGTATAGCGTAATTTTGGGAAAAATGCAACAATGGGATTGTTTTTCTAAAGGGTATTTGCTATGATGAAACAAAGAATATTGCAAAAGGGGGAGGAAAGATGGAAGAAAGCACCCTGACCTTTATGCTTGAAGAACTGACAAAATACATAGAAGACCACTATTACCCCCCGGTGCAGCCCTTTGCGGCGATGTCCGTCATGCCGGCGGCGGTCAAACAGTCCCCGGTGAGAAGAAAAGCCAAAAACAGCGTCACTTTTGCCGCAGAAACTTGCGCACCCCTTGCTGTAGAGGGCTGCGCCGCCCCACAGGAAGACCTGACTGAATACCTGCACCGCATGGATGAGGGCTTTTCCACTATGCTCCTGTGGCTCATTGATGAAAAGGGTATGACCGATGCCCAATGCTATAAAAAAGCCGGGATCAGCCGCAAGCATTTTTCCAAGATTCGTTCCGATGCTGCCTACAGGCCGGGCAAGCCTACAGTTTTATCCTTTGCCATCGCCCTAGAGCTGTCCCTGGAGCAGACGAAGGAGCTGCTGCAGCGGGCGGGTTTTGCGCTGTCCTCTGCCAGCAAATTCGACCTGATCGTATCCTTTTTTCTGGAAAAGGGGATCTATGACCTTTTTGCTATCAATGAAGCCCTTTTGGCCTTTGACCAGCCGCTTTTAGGGGGCAGCTTGGAATAGTGTTCCCGAAATGTCCCCCAATAGGCGACCAAATGAATACCAAAACCTTCTATGATGTGCTTGTAAGCAAACCAAAACAAACACATCATAGGAGGATTTTATTATGAACAAGAAGACAGAATTGGTATTTATTTTAGACCGCAGCGGCTCTATGGCAGG
>JAZQXK010000168.1:0-3450 GCA_045632785.1 Faecousia sp. | reverse complement strand
AACAGCGTGACTGAGGGATTGTGCAGCAGGAATTTCCGTTCTAGTTAGCATTTTGGCGAAAACGAACTGCGGTAGGCAATCCCTCCGGCTCGCCTTCGGCGACCCACCTCCCCCAAGGTGAATTGGCCCAAGGCCAAGAGAAGCCGGCCTGGGCCGTTACACAAGGGAGGCTTTGGTGCCCAGCAACCTTAGAAAGATAAACCAAAATTTACGGTTTAACTGTCCACTGTCAACCGTCCGCTGTCAACCGTCCAGTGTCTTCCTCACAGCACATAAAACATAATAGCAAGCGATTGCAGCACTGTGCCCAGCACCACGAAAACATGAAACACAGAATGCATCCAATGTTTTTTGCTGCCGATGCCGTACAGCACCGCCCCAATGGAGAAGGCAACGCCCCCCACCAGCAGCAGTTGGAACGCCCCTCTGCCTACATATTCCGTCACCTTGTCCCCGAAGGGAAGCACCGCCCAGCCCATGAGAATATAACACGCCATGGAAAAGATGTCGTACTTTTCCAGGTCAATGGCGGTGAGGGTAGCGGCCAGGAAGCCAAGACCCCACTCAAAGGCGAACAGTCCCCAGGCAAGGACGGGCGCATAAGGCCGCAGTCCCACCAGGACAATGGGGGTGTAAGTTCCTGCAATGAGCAAGTAGATGGTGCAGTGGTCTAAGATCTGCATCACCTTCTTCCCCATGCCTGGGCGCAAACCGTGGTAGATGCTGGACATGGTGTAAAGCACGATCATAGACCCACCGTAAATGGAGGAAGTCACTACACCCCAGGGATCTCCCTTCCCCCCGGACAGCGCAAGACATACCAGCAGCGTCACAATTCCAAGTCCGCCGCCTACAATGTGGGTGACGGTGTTCATCACTTCCTCCCCGTGGGTGTAGTTGGGAAGCACCCTCTGAGCAAGCTTGATTCGTTTTTTCATGGAATTCCCACCTTTCCTTTGCTGGCTTTATTATAGCAGTACCCCGGGAAATTTCCTCCCACAGACCTGAAATCCACCTCTACTCCGAAAAAACTTAGGCTCTACACCGAGGATTCTGCCATTCTACTGTCAAGAGAGCGGGTGGTAGAGGCTATTTTTCCGGTTTCAGCACCTCCAACAGCCAGTATAACAACCCCTTTCTCCTTGGAACCACGATCACCTGCTTGTATTCTCCGCAACCCTCGCACAATTCCGGGTATCTGCTCAGCACATAGTCCCTCTCCCGGGTGGATACCCCGTTTAGTTCACCCCAGCACTTCGGACAAAACTCAGCCATGATGGATCACCTCCTTTCATCACCCTTATGATAGGTCAATTTTACCCTATTTTCAATAGGGATATTTGCCATAATAACAGTGGGTGATGAAAAAATGAGTCGTATTCAGGAATTACGAAAGGAAAAAGGCTACACGCAGGTCAAGGTGCAAATGCTCACCGGCATTGACCAAAGCGATTATTCCAAGATCGAAAGCGGCAAGCGGTATCTTACCTTTGAGCAGTGCCGCCGCCTTGCCATTGCGTTGGATACCAGCATGGATTATCTGGCCGGCCTGACTGATGAAAAAAGACCCTACCCCCGGAACCGGGAGGAAACCTAGGCTGAACTTAGAATTTTTCCCAAGAAGTCCTTGCCTTTTGCTGCTCTTTGGGGTAAAATACTCTTTGTGACCAGGTTGGACAGCCGCGGCTGAAAATCGAAAGGTTTCAGGTGAGGAAAGTCCGGGCTCCACAGGGCAAGGATAACGGGTAACGCCCGCCGGGGGTGACCCCAGGACAAGTGCAACAGAGAGATACCGCTGCCCCTTCGGGAGGCAGTAAGGGTGAAAAGGTGCGGTAAGAGCGCACCCGGGGCATGGAGACATGATCCCGCTGTAAACTCTATCCGGAGCAACACCGTGTCAGGGACAAGAGGCTCGCCCGGCCGTCCCCAAGAGGTGGCTTGAACCCGTGAGCAATTGCGGGTCTAGATAGATGGCTGTCAAAACAGAACCCGGCTTATAGACCTGCGTCACATTCCTGCTGACCCGATTCTTCGGGTCGGCTTTTTTTATCTTCCGGTGCATCCAGACCCTTGAGCCAGCCCCCATAGCCCTTTTCCTCCAGCTGCCTTGCCAGCTCCTCCCTCTCATCCAGGGTCATAGGCTGCGGAAGCTCCATGGGAGGCTTCTCCGGGAGCTGCCTGTTGGGATCGGCAATGGATCCACGGACAGGGCCGTAAATTTTGTCATACCGCCCCTCCAAAACCTCCCGGAAGTGCTCTTCCTCCGTAAGCCAGGAAAGACTGGCCGCCCAGCCGTTTTCACCCTGTCCGTTGAGAAATCCGCTGCGACTCTTCCCGAATACAGTGCCAATGGCATCCAGTTCATACTTCACTGCAAGGGCTTCTGCCTGCCGCAAAAGCTTTTTGGATATGTGGTCAGGCCGCTTTAAGTCCGTTCGCACCTGATAGAACAAAGAAATCACTTGTCTGCCCAAAGAAAAATCATTTTTTGCCGCCGCCTTTATCTTCCTCTCACCGGAGTCTTCCGGAGTAGAAGCATCAGAATGATTTTGTTTTTGAGGCTGATTATGATTTTGATTATGGTTTTGATTATGATTTAGTTGGTTCTGCTTAGGGTCTGCTTGACTCTGCTTGGGGTCTGCTTCAGGGATCTGTTCTGTTTCATTGCCCCCATTCCGGCCTTCCGCTTCCTCCACATGACTATTTTCGCTGGATTTGCCGGACTTTTTCATATTACCGCCCTTACGACCGGCTGCCACCTTATCTGCATAGGACTTGTGGCTGAAATCGATGTCTTTTCTAATCACAGGCCACAGGAAATAGCCGGGACCTTTCATATCGATCTCTGTGCCCTCCCTGGTATAGACGAACATAGCACGAACCAGCTCACCCAGGGCTTCGTCATTCAGTCTTCCCAGCTCATCCTCATACCGTGTCCAAAGAGGGATAAAATCGGGGCTGACGCCGTCCGGTGCAATTTCCACCTCATCCTGCAGGATCTCTTTTTTCTTTGCCATAATGGGTTCCTCCTTATGTTCCGGGTTTATGATTCTTCCGCAGCCATCATACAACGTATCTGGACTATTCTCTAACCTCGGATGGACAAAAAATGCCCCAAAGGGAGAGACCCTTTGGGGAGCAATGCAGTTAGCAGCGGATGGTACAGCAAACAGGAATTACACCGTTTTCAATGTGAAGATAAAGAAAGCGCCGCACTTTCGTGCGGCGCTTGGCTCCCCCTGTCGGACTCGAACCAACGACTCCCTGATTAACAGTCAGGTGCTCTACCGACTGAGCTAAGGAGGAATATTTGTGTTGGCATTACCTATTTTCCCGGACAGTCACCCGTCAAGTATCGTCGGCGCAAATGAGCTTAACTTCTGTGTTCGGTATGGGAACAGGTGGACCCTCATCGCAATCAACACCAACTCGTATGGAAGGGTTTCCCCT
>JAZQXK010000167.1:0-12660 GCA_045632785.1 Faecousia sp. | reverse complement strand
CGCTCCCGGCGTAGCTGCTCCGGATCGCCCAGAGAAGCGGGCGGGTCAGGCCGGAAGTCCTCAAAGAACTGTCCCTCGTATACATCCCATCTGCCATGCAGCCAGGCATCTTTGATTTTGCCGGGAAGCTTTTCCAAAGAGCGGATATACTCCGGCTGGGCTTTCATCAGGGCTTTGTTATCCGTCACAAGAGCCTGAATGAAGCTGTAATCCTCCGGATGCTCCCCGTCCTCAAAACGGCGGTCAATAAAGAGCCGCTTAAAGTAGCCGTGACTGGGGCCGCCCGGGTTCAGGGTGAAATAGGTGCGCTTGGGAAAGCCGTTTGCTCCACGGACACAGGCATCGATAGAGGTAAGCCAGCTCTCCTGAAACTGCCCCGCCTCGTCCGCAAACCAAATATCGTACTCTGCGCCCTGGTATTGCCCCAGATCCCCCTCATTGGCGCAGTAGCCAAACCAGATGGACGATCCGTTGGGAAAGAGAAAGCACTTATCCGTCTTGTTGTACTTTGCAGCCCCATGGAGCATGGTTTGCAGGGGGTTAATGTGGTTATTCAGCAACTCCCGGTAGGTCTTTCGGGTAATCAGGCACTTAATGCCGGGGAACTTGGCGCACAGTAGGACAGCTTTCCACCGCACAAACCAGCTCTTGCCGCCTCCCCGTGCACCTCCATAGGCCACATACCGGTGGTGATCCTGAAAGGCCAAAAGCTGCTTTTCATTGGGCGTTTCCATGGAAATGGGGGTGGGTTCACTGGGCAAGTTCCTCCACCTCCTGAGATAGCCGGATACCAAAGCCACCGGAAGACTGCTCCGACTGCTCCCGCATCAGTGCCATTTTTTCCTCTGCCAGCCGTTGGGCGTGCTTTTCTGCCTGGGTAGGCAGCTCCCGAATGTCCCGAATCACATCGGTCAGTTCCCGCAGCACCTTAGACACCGCCTGTACCGCAGAAATATCCACCTTATCCAGCCACACCGTCTCCGGCACACTTTCTTCCACGGTTTCACCGTTTTCATCTTTGCTTTTGGTTCGCACCGTCCGCAGGTGCAGATGAAATTGGTCTGTGCTATTCACCATTTCCTCCAGAACCTTGCACAGCATCACTGCCGTATCCATCAGAGTTTGCAGCTCCCCGGAATAGATCTTCTCTTTTTGTTCCCGGCGGTAGGCCTGCCGCTTTTGATGCCAAAGGCCGGCTCTGCCCTGCTTTTTCACCTCCTGCACACGCAGGCCATTTTCCTCTGCCAAAGCCTCATAGGTCATGCTGCCTGTTACATAGGCATTTTCTAAATTCTGTGACTCCACAGCGTCACCTCCTTCCCCCCCAGCATAGCAAAAAGAGCCCTTCTTCCTCTAACCTAAAGGGAGAATGGCTCTTTCTTTCCTGCAAAATATGTGCTATAATGGGGCAAAGAAAAAATGGAAAGGAACGACCTTATGAAACGCTTTTTGATTCTGATTCTGGCTCTGGTCATGGTTCTGTCAGCCTGCACCGGCCTGCCCATTCCCCCTCAGCCCACTGATGCCCCCACTGCGCCTCCCACGGAAAGCCCAAGTAATGCCACCGGAAGCCAACTGCAAGTGCATTTTATCGATGTTGGACAAGCGGACTGCGCCCTTTTATACACGGATGACCACGCCATGCTCATTGACGGCGGCAATGTGAATGATTCCTCTCTTGTGGTGTCTTACTTGCTGAATCTGGGCATTGAAAAGCTGGACTGTGTGATCGCCACCCATGCCCATGAAGACCATGCCGGTGCTTTAGGCGGTATTCTTGCTGTTTTCCCGGTGGAAACGGTGTATGTGACCACCCTGACCTATTCCTCTAAATGCTATGACGATTTCATGTACTATGTGGATCAGCAGGGACTCACCCCCATCATCCCCCAGCCCGGAGATATTTACAATCTGGGGCAGTGCAAAATCACCTTCTTAGGCCCTGTCAAGTCCTATGCAGACACCAACGACACCTCCATCGTCTGCCGTGCCGATTTCGGAAGCCGCTCCTTCCTCTTTACCGGAGACATGGAGACCACCGCAGAAGCCGACCTGCTTTCCGCCGGAGCAAACCTGAAAGCAGATGTATTAAAACTGGGTCACCACGGCAGCTCCACTTCTACAGGCTATGTGTTCCTTCGGGAAGTCGCTCCCATGTGGGGCGTGATTTCCTGCGGCAAGGATAACGATTACGGTCACCCCCACCGGGAAATCGTTTCCCGGCTCAATGACGCGGAAATTTCCTATTACCGCACGGATACTGCAGGAACCGTCATTGCGGAAACCGACGGTGAAAGCCTGGTCTTCTCCTCCGAGCTCAATGTAGCCCCCGAAGGCGGTGATGACGGCATAGACGAGGAAGACATCTTCATCGGCAACAAGAATTCCAAAAAATTCCACATTTCTTCCTGCGACAGCCTCCCCAGCGAAAGCAATCAAGTGATCTTTGAAACCTACGAAGATGCTATTGCAGCAGGCTACACCCCCTGCGGCGGCTGTCTGGGATAAGCCTTCGGCTCAATGCTTTAAGATGCTTAGGTGATCCTATGAAAAAACTGTTTTTGGTTATGAATCCTTATGCCGGAAAGCGGAAAGGCAACCGTGTTCTGGCTGACATTCTCACCCTCTTTAACCGCCACGGCTACGAGGTCACCGTCCACATGACCGCCGGGCCGGGAGACGGAGCGCTGGCTGTAGAACAGCGGGGCAAGGATATGGATCTGATCGTTGCCATGGGCGGGGACGGCACACTGAACGAAGTCATCACCGGCCTTCTCAGAAGCGGTTGGGATATCCCTTTGGGCTATATCCCCTGCGGCAGTACCAACGACTTTGCCAACTCTCTGCACATTCCCACCAAGCTCATGGACGCCGCCAAATTCATTGTGGAGGGCACTCCCGTTTCCTACGATGTAGGCCGGTTCCAGAATCGGAACTTCTCTTATGTAGCCTCCTTCGGGGCATTTACCAAGGCTTCCTATGCTACCTCCCAGAAGGTCAAAAACTCCCTGGGCCATCTGGCTTACTTGCTGGCAGGAGCGAAGGAGCTGTTCCATATGCCCAGAGAAAAAGTGGCCTTTTTCACAGATGCAGGAGATTTTGAGGGAGAATATGTCTACGGGGCGATCAGCAACTCCACCTCCGTTGGCGGTGTCCTCACCCTAGACCCCAAGCGGGTGGATATGCAGGACGGCAAGTTTGAGCTGATGCTGATTCGTGCCACCGGAAATCCTTTTAAGCTTCTGGGGGTCATTTTCAGCCTCCTGCGGAAAAAGTACGATCACCCCATGGTGACCTTCCGTGCCGTCACCCGGTTAAAGGTGACCTGCCGGGCCGATATGCCCTGGACACTGGACGGCGAGAAGTTTGACGGCGCAGGCCAGTTGGCAGTAGAAAATCTCCATCATGCCATAAGGTTGGTGATGCCCCATGAATAAGATCATTTGCAGAAGACTGTGCAGAGGGCAAGACCTTCTTTTGGAAATCAAGCGAATTGCCAAAGAGGAGCATTTGCAGGGGGCTGTGGTACTCTCTGCGGTGGGCTGCATTTCCCAAGGGCGGCTGCGGGATGCCTCCGGGGTGAACATCCGGGAAATTAAGGATCACTGCGAGATCGTTAGCATGACAGGTACGGTCAGCGAAGCCCGGTGCCATTTACATATTGCTCTGAGCAAGGAAGACCTGAGTACCATTGGCGGTCACCTTGTCCCCGGCTGTGCGGTAAATACCACCTGCGAGCTGGTGCTCATGGAAACCGGCTTTACTTATGATGTAGAGTTCGACCCGGAAACCGGCTATGACGAGATCATCTTCAAGGAGAGCCTATGAGAAATACCACCTTGTGTTATATCACCCGAGGCAATGATGTATTGATGCTTCACCGGGTCAAGAAGAAAAATGACCTGAATCAGGATAAATGGGTAGGTGTCGGCGGCGGCTTTGAAGAAAACGAAAGCCCAGAGGAGTGCCTGTTCCGGGAGGTCATGGAGGAGACCGGCCTCACCGTCACCTCCTACCGCTACTGCGGCATTGTCACCTTTGTTTCAGACCGCTGGCCGGGAGAGTATATGCACCTGTTTCAGGTGGACGGCACAGAAGGAGATCTGATCGAATGTGACGAGGGCAATCTGGAATGGGTCAGCCGGGAATTTCTGGACAGCCTTCCCAAATGGGCAGGAGATCAGATATTCTTAGACCTCATGTGGAAAAAAGTTCCCTTTTTCTCCCTGAAGCTGCGCTATGAAGGAGAAGCCCTGACAGAGGCCGTGCTCAACGGCAAGGCCCTGGCCATCTGAACCAAAAATTGCATAGCAAAACCGCTCCCGGAGGAAGCTCCGAGGGCGGTTTTTGACTTATTGAATATTGGTCTTTTTGCTTTTCCAGAGAAGATAGTTTATTACAGCAGCCATAAGGGGGAAGATCATGCCTGCCAGAAGTCCCCGGCGAATCCCCCCTGCATCGGACACAATGCCCACGAGCTGCGGCCCAAGGGATGCGCCCAGATCTCCACCGGCTGCCATCATGGCATACATCATAACGCCGCCCAAGGGAACTCTGTCTGCCGCAACCACCAGGCTTCCCGGCCAGAGCATAGAGGTGCAAAGTCCGGTAAGGGCGCAGGCGGCAAGACCAACCGCAGGGGCGTGGGAGAAAAAGGCCACGGCATAGCACAAAAGCGCCCCAAAACCACTAAAAAACAGCACTTTTTCTATGTTCTTGCCGAACCTGGCATAAAGCACACGGCTCAGACCCAGCATACAGGCAAAGAGGGCAACACCGAAAATATCTCCTACAGCCTTGGGAATCCCGAAAGCGATCTCCAAATAGCCGGAACTCCACTGCCCCATGGTACATTCCGCTGCTCCACCGAAAAAGATGGACAGCATACACAACCAAAAGGCCCTCTGTCGAACCAACGGCGTGCCCTTCTCCTTCTGTTCTGTCTCCTGAACAGAAGGAATGGGAGAAAAGAAAAACAGTGCCGCCGGAATAAGCTGAATCAGCCCATAGGCCGCAATCAAAAGCTGCCAATATTTTGCCCCGGCAATGGTTAAAAACAGGGTGCTGACTGCAACCAGTCCCACCACGCCCCATGCATAGACGGAGTGGAATTTACTCATTTCCTTATCCCGATCCCCTTGGCTGATGGCGGCAACCACCGGGCTCAGCAGCACCTCTCCCAAGCCGTTGGCAAAGGAGAAGATCACTGTACCCACCACAAACCCTGCAAAAATCTGCTCTCCAAACATCACAGGCGACAGCGCATACACCAGAAGCCCGATCATCGCCAAAAGCGGCATAAACACCAGAGTCTTTTTTAAGGGAAATCTACGGGGCGCAAAAGAAAACAGTAGGTCTGCGGAAAGCTGGGTGAGAAAATTCACCAGCACTAATAGACCCAGCCGGGTATAAGAAAGGCCGTATAGTGCCCGGAAGGTAACAAACAGCAGTGGCGGCATATTGGCCATGGTCATTACCGTAAGACTGGAAGTATAGCAGGCCGCTTTTGTTCGGGAATAGTTCCTTTTCATGGAATCACCTATCCCTTTGCCCTTGAATCCGCTTCCGCAGCTTCATGGCCTTTTCCGGGAAGTTGGTAATGATCCCGTCCACATCTTTTCGCAGCAGATGCCTGAAAACGATCTTATGGTTGGGGGTGTAAGTATTGACCTGCAAGCCGTGAGCCTTGGCATCCTCTAAAACGCCGGGGCACAAAAGATGCAAGTACAGAGGATGGTAGGCTTGCAGCCCCAAATCCCGGATCATAGCGCCTGCTCCGGGGGCTTTCACCTTGTTTTGCAGCAGCAGGCCGCAGGGAATATGGGGAGCGAGGGCTTCCAGGCGCAAAAGCGTATTACCGTGGAAGCTGGAAAAGATCACCCTGTCTTCTACGGAGAACCGGGCCAGCAAATCCAGCACCTTTTCTTCCAGGCCGGGATACTCAAAAAGCTCCGTCTTAAACTCAATATTGGTGATCATCCCTGTGGGGGCAACCAGAGAAAGGTATTCTTCTAAGGTAGGGATCCTTTGCGCCGGGACTTTCCCCCGATATTTTCCGGAGGCATCCAACTTTTTCAGCTCCTTCAGGGTATGATCCCGGAGAAAGCCGGTACCGTCGGTAACCCGCTCCAGCCGTTCATCGTGGAAGATCACCACCTCACCGTCTTTGGTCAGGTGAACATCTATTTCCATGCCGTCGGCACCGGTGTGTACAGCCTTTTCAAAAGCCAGCATGGTATTTTCCGGGTACAGGCCACTATATCCCCGGTGGCAGTAAATTTTCGTCATTGCTACTCTCCTTAGAAAAAGAGGTTTTTTGTTTGTGTGTCAATATTCGTCCCCGAAGGGGATACCGCAACCGCCCAAGGCGATTTCATCTCCCAGTGGGAGATTTCATCCCGAAGGGATTTCATCCGCTATAAGCGGATTTCATTGCGCCAGCAACGCATCACCCTACGGAGTCTCCCAGGGACTTCGCCATCAGCTCATGCACCCGGTCGCCCAATTCCTTGGTGGTAAGCCTGGGCTCTGTGGTATCCAGTACATCCACCAGTTCCAGGATAACATGGGGTCTTCTAAAGTGGAGGAAATCAGAGAACACCCGGGTGGTTCCCCGAAGGGTACACACCACAACCGGCACCTGCGTCCGCTGGGCAATCTTAAACACGCCGTTGCGCATAGGCTGCAGCTTTCCGTCTGCGGAGCAATAGCCTTCCGGGAAGACGCCAATGCTGGCCTTATCTTCCTTGATCAGCTCAATGCACTTGAGAATCGTCATCAGTGCCTCCCGGTCATTTTCCCGGTTGATATACTGGCACTGGAGACAGTGGATGATCCTGCCCACCAGGAACATAGAGCGGCTCTCCTTTTTGGCAACAAAGGCAAGCTGGCTCTTGCGGAAGCAGTGGAGCAAAAAAACAGGGTCAATGATATGCAGATGATTACACACCAGCATGATCCTACCCTCCTTGGGTAGCTTTTCCATGCCGGAAACATCCAATTTCACATGAAGCAGCCGCAGTCCTGCGCCGCAAACCGCCTGTATAAGGGCTCTTTGCCAGGGTTTTTCTTTCTCTACAGGCTTTTCCGGGTTTGTAAACAAGCTCCAAACCAGAATAAATCCCACAACCGCCAGCACCATACCAATGCCCAGCCCCAGAAAATACAGGGGAAGCTGCCACAGCCAGGAGAGTCCTTCAAAGCTCCCTGTGCCAAAACAGAGGGCCAAGGCTCCCAATGCCGCCAGAATCTCGATAATTGTTAACAGCAAGTTCTTTTCCTCCTTACCCCTTCAATGCCTTGGCCTTTCGGTTTCGGCTTCGTACCACCACATAAACCATCATCACAACCGTGATCACATAGGGAATCATGGCGGTCAGGTTGGCATTGATGTTATAGTCCTGCAGGCGGTAGCCCAGCGCATCAAAGAAGCCGAACATCAGTGCCGCAAGATAAGCTTTCCCCGGGTTGGCCGCACCGAAGATCACGCAGGCAAAGGCCACATAGCCCCGGCTGTTGCTCATGCCCTCAGAGAACATGGTCACATTGCCCAGAGAAAGCTGCGCCCCGGCGATGCCGCAGAACACACCGCACAGCACAGAGGCCAGCCACTTCATTCTCTCCGGACTGATACCCGCAGTGCGCAAAGTTTCCGGCCGCTCTCCTGCCGCCCGCATCCAGAAGCCATAGGGGGTCTTGTACACAAAAATCCACATGAGGAATACCAGAGCCCATGTCAGCACAATGAAGATGGAGCTTTCGTCCAGAAGCTTTCCAAAAAAGGGGATGCTTTCCAGTGCCCCCAGATCGATCTTTGGCAAGCCTACCACCGGGCGGCCCGGTGTGCCCCGGAATGTGCCCTTCACTTCAAAAACGGAGCGAAGAAGGAAGACCGTTAAGCCACCGGCAAAAATATTCAGGGCTGTACCAATAATAAACTCGTCACTTTTGAATTTTACCACAAACAGGGCAAAAAACAGCCCCACTAAGATACCAACCAAAATCGCCGCCAGCAGCCCCAGCCAGGCAGAGCCGGTTGCCCAGCTTACAGAAACGGCTGTGAAGGCACTCATTAAGATCATGCCATCCATGCCGATGTTCATAATCCCGGCGTGCTCCGTCATAGAGCCACCTGTGGCAGCCAAGGCAACAGGGGTGGCGCTGCGGAGCATCTGCTGAAACAATCCTACGGTGAACAGATTACCCATGGATCTTCTCCTCCAATCTGGCCGCTGCCTCCTGCTGTGCCTTCTTTCGTTCCTTAGCCGCCTTGCGCATGGCGGTAATTCCCTTTTGTGCCGCCATAAAGAAGATGATAACGGACTGGATAATGCGGTACAGCTCTCCGGGCACACCGGCATTAAGCTCCATACCGGAAGCGCCCACCCGCAAAACCGCAAAAAGCAAACTCATGGGAATGATGCCTGCCGGCTTGTAGCCCATGATCATGGCGACCAGAAGGCCGTCAAAGTAAAACTCATTGCTGATGCCGTCCTGATAGCTGCCCTTCATGCCGTAGACTTCAAACATACCCACGAGGCCGCACATAGCACCGGATACGCACATAGAAGCCAGCACGATAAAGTCTGTTTTCAGGCCGGAGAAAAAGGCAAATCTGGGATTTTGCCCGGTGATCTTCATTTCATAGCCGGTGGTGGTCTTGCTCATAATATACCACACCAGAAAAGCGACTACAGCAGCGGCAAAAATAGCGGTAGTCAGGGAAGAACCCCGGATCAGCTTGGTGAACTGGAAGCTCTGGGAGAGGGTTTCCGTACCGGAAACACGGTTGCCCTGGGAGGTCTTCCATGGGCCGCTGGACAGCCAGGCGCACAGGTAGATGGCAACGGAGTTCAGCATAATGGTGGTAATGACTTCATTGACCTTTAGCTTAACCTTCAAAACACCGGGGATCCATGCATAAAACGCACCTGCAGCCATGGCAGAAAGCGCCCCCAACGGAAGGGCAATCCAGGGGCTGACGCCTGCCAGCTTCACGCCCAAATAAGCGGACACAATAGCACCCAAATAGAGCTGTCCCTCGCCGCCTACATTAAAAATACCAACTCTTGCGCCCACGGCACAGGCAAGTCCTGTCAGGCACAGAACCATGGTGTATTCCAACGTGTTGCCAAACTGACGCTTGGTAAAAAGAGCCGTGAAGAACTCCCCTACCGTCCGGCAGCCGGTTGCGCCTTTCAGCAGTTCGCCGTAAGCCTGGAAAGGGTTAAAGCCTGCCGCTGCCATGATCACAGCGCCCACTGCCAAAGCCAGGACAACACTGAGGGTCAGGGAGCCGAAATAGCCCCAATCCACTTTTTTCTTCACTGCACCCCAGCTCCTTCCTGTCTGGCTCCGGTCATATAATAGCCCACTTCTTCCTTGGAAACAGTTCGGGCATCAAATTCTCCTGTAATTTCCCCCTCATACAGGGTAATAATCCGATCAGAGAGCCGGAACAGCTCGTCCAGATCTGCGGAAACCAACAGAATTGCACAGCCTGCTGCCCGCTTTTTCATAATTTCTTCGTGGATAAACTCCATTGCTCCGATATCTACACCCCGTGTAGGCTGGGCAATGACAAACACCCTGGAATCAAAGGAAAACTCCCGGGCAATGACTACCTTCTGCACGTTGCCCCCGGAGAGGCTTCCGGTTTCCGTGTCCAGATCAGCAGTGCGGATATCGAACCGCTCCCGCAGAGTCTGGGCATAGCTCACGCACTGCTTTTTCAACCGGTGCAACCCCTTGTAGGCAAAACGGGCTTCTTTGTGTCTGCCCATGAGCAGGTTTTCTTCTACGGTGGCTTCCTTGCTGATGCCGGTGAGCAGTCTGTCCTCCGGCACATGGGACAGGCCCACCTTGCGGATCTCCCCGGGAGTCAGTCCCAAAATACTGCTTCCTACCACCAGAACTTGCCCCGTCTTTGCTTTCCGCAGGCCGGTAATGGACTCCAAAAGCTGGCTCTGGCCGTTTCCTTCCACGGCGGCGATGCCCAAAACCTCTCCTGCCCGAACCTCCAGAGAAAGTCCCCGGACGGCAGGAAGTCCCCGGTTGTCCGTGACCTCCAGGTCCTGCACCTGCAAAAGAGCTTCCCCGAAATTCTGTTCCTTTTGGAAGGGATCATGGAGAATATGCCTGCCTACCATCATGGAGGCCAGCATTCTTTCGTTTACATTCTTTGTTTCTTCCAGCCCCACCAGCTTGCCCTGGCGCATAATGCCAACCCGGTCAGAGATGGCCATAACCTCGTAGAGCTTGTGGGTGATGATGATCACGGTCATATTCTTTTCCCGCACCATAGCCCGGAGAATGGTGAACAGTTCTTCCGTTTCCTGGGGCGTCAGCACTGCAGTAGGCTCGTCCAGAATGAGGACATCCGCGCCCCGGTAAAGGGCTTTTAAGATCTCCACCCGCTGCTGCAAGCCTACGCTGATCTCGCCCACAACGGCTTTGGGGTCTACCTTGAGGCCGTACTCCTCCGAAAGGGCACGCACCCCGTTTTCCGCTTTTTTACTGTCACACAGAACACCGGCCATGCGGGGCTCTCTGCTGAGGACGATATTCTGGGTCACAGTAAAGGAAGGAACCAGCATAAAGTGCTGATGCACCATGCCAACTCCAAGGCTCATGGCGGTTTTGGGATCGAATTTGGTAACAGGCTGTCCCTTGATTTCCAGACTTCCCCCGGTGGGGGTGTGGATGCCGTAGAGAATGTTCATAAGAGTGCTTTTGCCTGCGCCATTCTCTCCTACCAGGGCAAAAATTTCGCCCCGACGGACAGAAAAAGAAATGTCATCATTGGCCAGCACGCCGGGAAAGGCCATGGAAATATGTCTGAATTCTACTGCCACATTTTGCACGCAACGCACCCCTTAATAATTACCTGTTCACTATTCACTATTTACTATTACCTATTCGCTGCACCGTAAGGCGCACAGGGGGCCCGGTGCTTGAGTCGCAACAGGCCCCCCTTGATTTTAGAAAATATGGATTATCTGGTGCTTTCCACCTTGATCTTGCCAGCGGCAATATCCTTAGCCAGAGCTTCCACTTCGGCCTTCAGTTCGTCGGCAATCTGCTGCTGGGAGCCTTCCTCGCCGTAGCCGATGCCTACATAGCCTGTAGCCAGATCAGCGATCCAGGTAGTGCCCCACTTGGAAGTATCACCGGACATATGCTTGGAAACAGCCTCATAGATGGAATCGCCTACGCCCTTGATCATGGAGCAGATGATCACATCCTCAGCAATATACTTCTGGTCGGAGTCAACGCCGATGGCATAGAAGCCCTTTTCCTTGGCGGCCTCAAACACACCGTCGCCGGTTTTGGAGGCGATTTGGAAGACCACATCCGCACCCTTTTCGTTGAGGGCCAGAGCGCACTCCTTGCCTACAGCGGGATCATCATAAGTACCGGCATACTGCACCTCTACCTTGGCATTGGGGTTTGCGTACAGAGCACCCTGCTTGTAGCCAACGATAAAGTCATTGATGGTGTCGGAATCCTCTCCGCCCACGGCGCCCACAACGCCGCTCTGGGACATCTTGGCTGCGATATAGCCTGCCAGGAAAGAGCCCTCATTCTGGGCATAGGTGATGTTCAGAACATTGGGAATATCGGTGGGAGTAGCATTGTCGATCCAAATGAACTTCACATCGGGATACTCAGGAGCTACAAACTCGATGTCAAAGAACTCCCAGCCAACCAGAACCACAATGTCAGCCACGTCAGCGGCATTGTAGATCTGCTGCTTGTGGTCGTTGTTGTTGCACTCAATGGTCTTCAGCTCAATGCCACGTTCCTCCACCAGGCGGTCTGCACCGGCCTTAGAGGAATCATAGAAGGAGCGGTCACCGAAAGTGCCGGCAACTACCAGAGCAACGGTCAGCTCTTCGCCGCTGCCGCCGTTATTGCCGCAGCCTGCAAACATACCAAGGACAAAAACTGCTGTCAAAAGAATTGCAAGAAGCTTTTTCATAGGTAATTCCTCCATATTCACCCAACTGTGTTGGGATGTATTACCCGTTCAGGTCGCCATCGCTGGCAGGAAGGGTGCTGTAATCAAATTCTTCCAGATCGCCGTCAGTTGCGGGGTAGGTTTCGATCTCGCCATCGCTGGCCACTTCCTCGGTCTGCTGGGTCTGCTGTGGAATCTGGGAGTTGCCGGAGCTCCAGTCGGGATCGTTGTTCTCCTTGCCGCAGGCTGCCATAAGGCCAATTACCAAAACAGCAGCAAGAAGCAATGCCAAAAGCTTTTTCATGGTTTTTCCTCCAATGGATAAGTTGCTCTGCCGATTACGAATCATGGCAGACCTTGTATGCTATAATACTCCAATTCCCAAGGAAAGTCAATCACGAGCCGCAAAAAAAGAGGCCTTCCAGAGCATAGACGCAAAAGAGGGCGAAAACAGTTGGGGGATTTTTCAAAATGGGGCTTGATTTTTATGAAAACTCTGGTATAATAACAAAGTCTTCGGAGGCTTAGCTCAGCTGGTTAGAGCGCCTGCTTCACACGCAGGAGGTCGATGGTTCGAGTCCATTAGTCTCCACCATATATGAAAAATCCGAACTTATTCCCAATCGGGAGCGCGTTCGGATTTTTTATTTGCATCAAAGATATTACATATTGATGCGGAAGGGACCGTTGCAAAATGAAGG
>JAZQXK010000166.1:0-61499 GCA_045632785.1 Faecousia sp. | reverse complement strand
GGAGAAAACCGCATGATCCGAAGAATTATTACCATTGATGAGAAAAAATGCAACGGCTGTGGCCTATGTGCCGATACCTGCCACGAGGGTGCCATTGGCATGGTAGACGGCAAGGCGAAGCTCCTGCGGGAGGACTACTGCGACGGTCTGGGGGATTGTCTGCCCGCCTGCCCCATGAACGCCATCTCCTTTGAGGAGCGGGAAGCACCAGCCTACAACGAAGCCGCCGTGCTGGCGGCAAAGAAAGCAAAGGAAGAGAAGCTCCCCCGCGGCTGTCCCGGCTCTGCCTGCCAGAGTGTACAGACTATGTCCAGTGCATTGCAGAATTTCCCTGTGCAGATTAAGCTGCTACCCCCCAATGCCCCCTACTTTGACGGGACAGACCTTCTCATTGCCGCCGACTGTACGGCTTACGCCTACGGAAACTTCCATCACGATTTTATGCAGGGGCATGTGACCATGATCGGCTGCCCCAAGCTGGACGCAGTGGACTACGCAGAGAAATTAACGCAGATTTTTAAGTACAATAATATCCGCTCCGTCACCGTTACCCGGATGACCGTGCCCTGCTGCGGTGGCCTCAGCTATGCGGTCAAGACCGCCATTGAAAACAGCGGCAAGAATATTCCCCTCAGAATCGCAACCATCAGCCCCGATGGGAAAATCATCAAGTAAAGGAGAATAATTATGTTTTGTTATCAGTGCGAACAGACGACTAAATGCACCGGCTGCACCGGAACAATGGGTGTATGCGGCAAGAAGGCCGACACCGCAGAAATCCAGGATCAGCTCACCGGCAAATTGATCGGCCTTGCCAGAGCCACCGAGGGTAATGACCACTTGCTGACAGATACCACAGCCGCTGTGGTGGTGGAGGGGCTTTTTTCCACCCTGACCAATGTGAATTTTGACAATGCCGTCCTTCTTTCCCTAATGGAGCGGGTGGAGGAAGAAAAGCGGAAGCTGGTTCCGGAGTGCTACAAGTGCGCTTCCTCCTGCGGTCGAAACAATGACTACGACATGAGCAAGTTATGGAACGCAGACGAGGATATCCGCAGCCTCAAGTCTTTGATTCTGTTCGGCATCCGTGGCGTTGCCGCTTATGCTTACCATGCCGCCGTGCTGGGCTATAAGGATGAATCCATCCATAGATTCCTCTACAAAGCCCTCTTTGCCATCGGCATGGACGATTGGGGCAGGTCGGAACTGCTGCCCATCGTGTTGGAAGTTGGCGAAGTGAACCTTCGGTGCATGGCTATGCTGGACAAGGCCAATACGGAAACCTTCGGCCATCCCGAACCTACTCAGGTCAGCCTGACCGTGGAAAAGGGGCCCTTCATCGTCATCACCGGACATGATCTTTTCGATCTGAAGCTGCTTCTGGAGCAGACAGAGGGTAAGGGCATCCACATCTACACCCACGGCGAAATGCTCCCTGCCCATTCCTATCCCGAACTGAAGAAGTACCCCCATTTGAAGGGTAACTTCGGCACTGCCTGGCAGAATCAGCAGAAGGAATTTGCCAATCTTCCCGCACCCATCCTCTTTACCACCAACTGCCTGATGCCTCCCAAGGAAAGCTATGCTGACCGGGTATTTACCACCGAGGTTGTAGGCTATCCTGGTATGCGGCACATTGGCTCCGGTAAGGACTTCTCCCCTGTCATCGAAAAGGCTCTGGAACTGGGCGGCTTCGATCAGGACACCGCTTTCCCCGGTATCAACGGCGGTGACACTGTTATGACCGGCTTTGCGAGAAATACTGTGATGAGCGTTGCCGGTACGGTGGTCGATGCGGTAAAGGCCGGTCAGATCCGGCATTTCTTCCTGGTAGGCGGCTGCGATGGCGCAAGACCGGGACGGAACTACTACACCGAGTTCGTTAAGGCAACACCCAAGGATACTATAGTGCTGACCCTGGCCTGCGGCAAGTACCGCTTCAATGATCTGGATTTGGGCACCATCGGCGGCTTGCCCCGCCTGCTGGACATCGGCCAGTGCAACGATGCCTACTCTGCTATCCAGATTGCGGTTGCCCTGGCAGAGGCTTTTGGCTGCGGTGTCAATGACCTGCCTCTTTCCATGGTCCTTAGCTGGTATGAACAGAAGGCCGTCTGCATCTTGCTGACCTTGCTGCACTTGGGGATAAAGAATATCCGCCTTGGCCCCACGCTGCCTGCTTTCGTATCTCCCAATGTGCTTTCCTTCCTGGTAGAGAAGTTCAACATTGCGCCTATTACGACTCCCGAAGACGATCTGAACGCAATTTTGGGTACATAAGAACCGTCTATACTTGATTACAACCTATTGTTAGCTGCCGCCGGGTGGGATCGATTGATACCGTCCGGCGGCAGTTTCTTTTTGCAGGACTCGCAATTTCAGCAAAGACAGTATCCGGAAAGTCTGGCAAATAGACTGGTTAATTTCATCGGCAGTTTGTTTTGTTTACGAAGTCACCGTAGACCGGGGTTGCCAGACCAAAGCCGCCGGAAACGGTGAGGATCTGCCCCGTGGTATATACAGAAGCATCACTGGCAAAGTAGCAGACGGCTTCCGCAATTTCCTCCGGCAGTCCCATTCGGCCCAAGGGAATATGCTTCATAAACAGATTCCGGAAATCCTCAGACAGGTGCTTTTTTACCGCTTCGGTGGCAGTCATACCGGGAAGAACTGCGTTACACCGGATATGGTGCTTGGCCTCCTGCACAGCGATGAGCTTGGTTAGATAGTTGATGGCTGCTTTACTGGTGCCGTATGCAACCTGAGAAATGTCCGGCACAAGGCCACCAACAGAAGAAATGTTGATGATACTACCACCGTCTTTTTTCATGTGCTTGACTGCGGCCTGACTTGCCATAAAAACGCTTCTCAAATTCAGATTCACCGTATCCAGAAATACCTGTGGGTCGGTATTGGCAAAATCCAAATCCTTACCGGGATTGGATGTGCCGAAGTTGTTGACCAGCACATCAATGTAACCTGCATCCCCTACCACATCCTCCACCATAGAGGTAAAGGTTTCCGGCTTGGTGGCATCATTATACACACACTTCGTATTATGCAGGGTGCTTGCAACTTCCTGCGCCCGTTCCATATCCCGGGCAGCCATATAAACTTTAGCACCTTCCTGGGCGCATTTTTTTACGATGGCAAAGCCGATCCCCCGGGTGGAGGCGGTCACCAGAACGACTTTATCTTTTAATCTCATATTAGTTCTCCCTTATCCCTTTTCGTCTTGGCAGGAACGCAACTGCGGCAATGCCCAATACGACGCACAAGATCTCTGCTATTGCCAGAAAGTGAATGGATACGACGGCAGCAGTAGGCGCAGCTATACCTGCTACAATTCTGCCTGTGATCTGATTGGTGAATAATGGTACAAATACCGCTACGCCGAAAGGTGCGGCCAGGTCCCGGAACAAACCGTAGGTTCCTGTACCTGCACCGGCTTCTTGGGGTGTCAATCCGGAAAGGACGACCTTCATGAAGATCGTGCCGTTTCCACCCAGACCAAAGCCAAGAACTCCAAGGGCTGCCATCAGCAAAAGTACGGAAGTAACCTCGGTGAACAACAGCAAGATACCGCACCCAATACCTGTGATCAGGAAAGAACCAAATAAGACTTGTTTGGGGTCAAATCTATCAGCTAATGGTCCTAAAATAACCGCGCCTAATGACATCCCCACATACATGACTGAAAGAGCGTAGCCGGAAGTGGCGGTATTATCCGGCTGGGTGTAATTGACAAAGACAATGGTGTTGGTCATGTTGGCCTGCATCAATCCCTGAGTTAGAAACAGCGCCAGCACACTTAAAACAAAAGCGCTGCGCTTTATAAAGTTGCCCGAAAGAATCGGGTGGGCACTTTTTCTTTCTGCCAGGATAAGTCCAACCAGGCTGACCATGGCGAGAACCAGCACAATGAGAAACGGAGTGGATGTCCAGCCAACATTCTGCCCGAACGAGGGAACGCACAGCAGCAAACTAAAGAAAATCAAGATCAGAACAGCGCCGGTAATATCAAAGTCTTGCAGCGGCTTCCTGGTGGAAACCTGATTCCGGGAAGTGAGGATACAGCCGGCAAAAATAGCGGCGCAAATGGCAACACATACCCATAGCATGGTTCGCCATCCGTAAGCGGAAACGATCAGCCCCCCAATGGTTGGGCCAATAATCACCGACGCACTGGAAAGCAGCATATACAAAGAAAAGCCTTTGGCGATCTTGTCTTGGGGAAACTCCGTTGCGATATAGGCAAGGATCACAGGGCCCATTGCCGCTGTGCCGATGCCCACAATAAACCGGGCCGCCATCATAAACACAAGGGAGTTGGCAAGGGCGGACAGCACATTACCCAAAGTGAATACTGCAATACCTAAAAGCAGCGTCTTTCTGCGCCCGATCGCATCGCCAACCTTGCCGAGAATCGGCGCACAGGCGGTGGTAGACATAGCCTGAGCCAGAGCGGTCCAAGTGGTGTTGTTATAAGCAATCCCAATATCCTGCACAAAAGCAGGACCCAGAACCGTAGAAAAGCCACCCACCAAACCAATCAAAAGAGCGGCTAACGCATAGGGCATAAATCCCTGTTTATATGCCATCTTTTCACATCCTCATCCTTTTTAAGTTTTAATATAGTATGTCCAAAGTTTTATGCATTATTGCTTTCCATTTGGACACACTTTCTCGTAGGAGGGATGGAATATGAAACAGAAATTTTTGATTTGCAAGCATTGCGGCAACATCGTTGCCATGATTCGGGATAAGGGTGTTCCCATCTACTGCTGCGGTGAGGAAATGCAGGAGCTGATTCCCGGTATGACCGAAGCATCCGGTGAAAAGCATATCCCGGTATATGAGGTGGAGGGAAATACTGTCCATGTGACCGTTGGCTCCGTGGAGCATCCCATGACCCAGGAACACTATATCGAATGGGTGTGCATGGAAACGGAGCACGGCATTCAGTATGCACACCTGGACCCGGACGACAAACCCAAGGCCAAATTCTCCATCTGCGACGGAGATGAAGTCAGGGCAGTATACGCATTTTGCAATCAACACGATTTATGGAGGAAGTAAGTATGTCTATGATCAACAAGGAAATTTCCGATTTCCGCACCTATGCCTATCACGAAAATGACTTTAAGTTTGTCAGTAAGGAGGATGTTCTGGGCAAGTGGAGTGTCTTTTTCTTCTATCCTGCGGACTTCACCTTTGTATGTCCCACGGAGTTGGAGGACTTAGCAGATAAGTATGAGCAGTTCCGTGCCATCGGCTGTGAGGTCTATTCTGTGTCAACTGATACCCATTTTGTTCACAAGGCATGGCACGATGCATCGGATCGGATCAAGAAGATCAACTATCCCATGCTGGCTGACCCTACCCACAGCCTTTCCAAGGATTTTGAGGTGCTGATTGAGGCAGACGGCCTTGCTGAGCGTGGTACCTTCATTATCAATCCCGAGGGTAAAATCGTAGGCTATGAAGTGGCTGCCGGTAATGTGGGCAGAAACGCTGAGGAACTTCTCCGCAAAGTCCAGGCCTGCCAGTTTGTCCATGCCCATGGCGATCAGGTTTGTCCTGCCAACTGGAAACCCGGTGCCGAAACACTGAAGCCCAGCCTGGACCTGGTGGGTCAGTTATAATGGAAAACTTGTATGATGTAGTCATTGTCGGCGGCGGGCCTGCGGGGCTGACCGCCCCGCTGTACCTTGCCCGGGGAAAGTATCGGGTACTGGTTTTGGAAAAAGAGCAGTTTGGTGGCCAGATCGCCATTACCCACGAGGTGGTGAACTATCCCGGCATTGCCAAAACCAGCGGTAAAGCCTTGACGGATACCATCCAACAGCAGGCAGAAAGCTTTGGGGCAGAATTTCAGTTGGCAGAAGCCATGGGTTTTAAGCTTGCCGGAGATATCAAAACTGTGCGTACCAATAAGGGCGATTACCGGTGCTTCGGCATCCTGCTGGCTACCGGTGCACACCCCAGAATGGTCGGCTTCAAAGGCGAGGAAGAATACAAGGGCCGGGGGGTTGCCTACTGTGCTACCTGCGACGGGGAGTTCTTTACCGGGAAAGAGCTTTTCGTTGTGGGCGGCGGGTATGCGGCGGCAGAGGAAAGTGTATTCCTGACGAAATTTGCCCGACATGTGACGATTCTGGTTCGGAAAGCCGACTTCTCCTGCGCCGCATCCGTTGCAGACCAGGCTAAGAACCATGAAAAGATCACCGTACTGTATAACACAGTGATGGAGGAAGTGTCGGGGGAGAACGGACTGACCTACGCTCGGTATAAAAATACCTCCACCGGAAAGGTGACGGAATATAAGAGTAAAGAATCCTTTGGTGTCTTTGTGTTTGCCGGGTATGCCCCGGCAACAGAGGCGGTCAAAGGTGTCGTAGCGCTGAACGAACAGGGGTATATCGTGACGGATGCCTCCCAGAAGACCAGCGCAGAGGGTGTCTATGCGGCGGGAGATGTGTGTGTCAAACCTTTACGGCAAGTGGTAACCGCTACCTCGGATGGTGCATTGGCTGCAACGGTATTGGAGAAGTATGTGGCGGCTATGCAGAGAAAGACTGGACTGCGTGCCGAGATGCCTTCTATAAAGCAGAGCGAAGCAGGCGCCACGGTCAATACCCATGAATCTGAGGATGCCGGCGAACCGTTCACAGCCCAAATGCGGCAACAGTTGGATACTGTATTTTCCCGCATGGAAAGACCGCTTCTGCTGAAATTATATCTGGACAGCCGCCCAATCTCGGTGGAGTTGGAAAACTTCATAACTGCTTTGGGAAAGCTAACGGGCAAGCTGAGCGTGAAGGTATGTGACCGGCAGGCGCAGGAAACCTTTGCCCCCTGCGTGGAAGTGTGTCAAGCAGATGGCGCACCCACTGGACTTGCCTTTCACGGCGTTCCCAGTGGTCATGAGTTTACTTCCTTTGTGCTGGGACTGTATAATGCCGCAGGTCCGGGACAGGCCATTGATGAGGAAATAAGGAAGAAAATCGCTGGCATAACGAAGACCACGGATATTAAGCTCCTGGTTACCTTGTCCTGCACTATGTGCCCGGATCTGGTGGTTGCTGTCCAGCGGATTGCTGCGGCGAATCCCAAGATTACCGCCCACGTATACGATATCCGTTATTTTGAGGAGCTAAAGAACCGTTACAAAGTCATGAGTGTTCCATGTATGGTGGTGAACGGCCATGATGTATTTTTCGGCAAGAAAAACATTCAGCAGGTGCTGGATCTGATCCACTAACGCAGAGCTGTGTTCAAGCAGAGGATTGCATCTGGGAAGAGGGGATCACGGTTCCGGCTTCGCTGAATTCATCGGGTTTATAACTTTGACCGGGATGCTCTGGGTATACTGGGCGACCAACCGGTCAAACATCTCCGTTGCGGACTTATCCACTTCTTCCAGATGTGCGTTCAGTGTCCCGTTTAGCAGCATGGCGGTATAGGTTGCCTTGCGGTGCTCCTGCAGGTGCTTGCGGCGGCGTTCTCCCCAGATGCCGATTTGGGGGCTATGCCCAAGGTGGAAAAGCTCAATGCTCTGGTGGGCGGGTACATCAATCTGGAATACCGGCTTCCCAACGGCAAACCTGTCAAGTTCCTGGACGACAGCGCAACTTAATTAGGCACCCAGATGGCAAACGAGCAAGACGGCAGTCGATGCTTCGGCATTGCCGCCAATGCAGAGTTTATTCTGGTGTGCAGCTATAAAGAAAACGGAGAAAATCCGGAACTTGTGGTTTATAAGAAAAGGTAAGTAAAAATCATATTACGATGTGAATGAATGCAAACTGCCCCTCCCAATGCGGATCATTGGGAGGGGTTACTCTTGGTTGCAAAGTTTCTTACATCCATGTAACAAACTTTTGATTTTTCGGAGTTTATTATATGTAATCACGCAATCAGCATGGCTGTATAGCAGATTTTGGTATGATGGTTATAGTCGGTGGACAAAAGCTCTCCAAGTGTCCTCCACAGGGAGTTTGCCCGCGCATCAGAACTTTTTCATAATGTGCGCCACCAGGCGGAGATTGCGCTCAATGAGAATATTTCTGGCATCCAAATCGCCCTGCGCTGTCAGGGCCAGATAGTGCTGTTCTTCCTGGGGTGACAACGGCTTGGGGAAGCTGCCGGAGTTTAATCGCAGGGTACAGAAAATACCCCCCAGAAGGGCAAGGGGAAAGAACATAGGATCACCTCAAAAATCCTTATTCTTCACAGCAAGTCCCTATGTATACAAAAATACCCCTCATTATTTCTTGTGCTGATGCTCTGACAGGAGTTTTCAGGTCCACTTCTTGCGCTTGTGCATCTATAGCCTATTTGAAAGAATGGGGCGCATCCGCTATTTGCGAACACGCCCCACTTCTATCTTGGGATTATTTCTTCTGTTTGGTAGTCAGCACAATGAACAGCCGGGTATCTCCGCAGGAATCCTGTGCCCCATACCAAGCAGCTTAGCGATTCCAGCTTCGATAAAGGAATGTGACGATCTGGGCGCGGGTACAGGTGGCCTTGGGAGAGAAGGTGGTAGCAGAAGTGCCGGTGGTCAGTCCCTCTTCCACTGCCCAAAGAATAGGCTCATAGTAGTAATCGGAGGGATCTACATCGGTGAAGGGATTGTAGTCGGAGCTGGGGCTGGGTTTGCCGCAGGCACGCCAGATGAAGGTCAGAACCTGGGCGCGGGTGCAGCCCTGCTTCGGAGAGAAGGTGGTATCAGAAGTGCCGGTGGTGATGCCGGAGCCTACTGCCCACATGACTGCATCATAGTAATATTCCCCACCGGTCACATCAGTGAAGGGGCTTTCCTTGCTGTGGGGCATGGGAGAGCCTAAGGAGCGCCACAGGAAGGTCAGGACCTGGGCACGGGTACAGGTGGCCTTGGGAGAGAATTTTGTGGCACTGGTGCCGGTGGTGATTCCCTCTTCCACTGCCCAGAGAACTGCATCAAAGAAGTAGTCTGTGCCGCAAATATCCTCAAAGGGTGCTTTGAAGAAGTCTGCAATCAGGAGGGTATCTTCTGTAATGGTAAAGGTATAGCTCAGATTCTTTGTAATGAACGCATCGCCTTCATTGGACCAGCCCCAGAAACCGAAGCCGTCATTGGGCAGTGCGGTAACGGTGACCTGGGTGCCCGCAGGATAAGTGCCTGCGCCGATGACCGTGCCAGCATTGGCATAGCCGCCGTTGACCACGAAGATTTCCAGAGTGACTTCCTCGATTTCGCTGGCCATAATGCGGACATTGTCCAGGCCGATGATATACTGGTCGCTGGTATCATGGTGGCGGAAGACGATTTTTCCCGTCTGTCCGGCAAAGCGAGTCAGGTTGACGGTAACAAAGTGGGGATTTTGCATAGTTGCTTCCGAAGTGAGGCGCTCGGTATACAGTTCCTCGCTCTTATCACCCACCTGGAAATAGACTGTGTACTTCTCCGCTGCCCACTCAGGATCTATAGCAAAAATGTCGAATGTCAGCGTGGTTACATAGCCCTTGGGTATCTCGATCTCCGGAGAGATCAGCTCATTGTCCGGATTCTGGATGCCATAGTTGCCATCAAAGTACTGCCCGAGCTCCTCTTTGATATAGGAGCAGCTTATCATACACTCGCTGGAATAAGAATTAAAATCGATGGTATTTATGGTTGAAATCCAGCCGTTTTGCCTGCCGTCGGTGTCACCGAAGCTCCAGCGATAAATTCCGGTTTCATCCAATCTCTCAAAATCTTCATAGAAGACGGTCATGGTTGTGCCGCCTCCGGCAGATGCGCTCGTTCCCAAAACAGAAACCAGGGACAGGAGCATACATATTGCCATCAACAGGGAAAGTGCCTTTTTCATAGTATAATCCTCCTTTTTACTCGTACATGGAAATTCTATTGGAGTTGGACAAGGTTCTGTTTTTTGAGGCAGGCAGGACTGCCTGCCTCACAGATACCTAGTTTTCCAGGAAGCGATAGATTATGGTTGCATACTGGGCACGGGTGGTGGTTCCCTTGGGTCTGAGATATGCCACACCGTCACCGGCAACGCCCTGAATGATGCCTTCGGCAACTGCCCAGGACACGGCATCCACCGCATAGCCGCTGACACGATCCGCATCAGGGAAGCTGCTGAGGTCTGCTCGGGCGCTGACATCTCTGCCAATAACCTGGGCATAGCGGAACATAAAGGCCGCTGTCTGCTGGCGGGTGACACTGGTGAAAGGCACAAATCTGGTGGCAGTAGTGCCGTTGGCAATGCCGTTCTGGTGCGCCCAGAGAATCGCATCGGAATACCACTTTCCAGCAGGTACATCCTCAAAGGGAATATCACCGCTGACTGCGGGAGAGCCCTCTATGCGGTAGAGCAGAACCACAACCATAGCTCTGGTCAGCTCATCATTGGGTGCAAACTTGGTGCTGCTCATACCATTCATCAGACCCTCGACCAAGCAATAATGCACGCCATCGTGATACCACTTGGTAGGGATCAGATCTTCAAACTGGGACATGGGGCAGGTCTCATCTCTGGGGCAGAGAGAGGTGTCGATGGGGCGATCCTCCTCCGGCATCACATAGCCACAGGTAGTGCAGGTAAAGGTTTTATCGAAGCTATGAGCCTCCTTAGCATGGAGGATCTCGCCGCAGCCCTCGTTGAGGCAGGAAGTCCAGTGGCCGTCCTTGTCGTACTTCCAGGGGGATTCCATATGACCCAGGGCAGGCTCCGGCACATATTCCAGCACGCCACAGAGCTCGCAGCTATGATAACGGATGCCGGGAGTATCGCAGGTGGCTGCCAGGGTAACTCCCCACTGGCCCCACTGGTGGCTGCCGGTCTCCAGCTCGCCGCAGACGGTGCAGATGCGGTAGTGGCTGTCGCCATCGGCGATCCAGGCGCCATTGTGCTGGTGGTTGGGATCGTAGACCGTGACCTCGCAGGTGGCGCTGAGCGCACCGGCGCTCAGGGTAATGGTAGCCGTGCCGGGTTTCACAGCAGTCACAAGGCCGAGAACATTGACCGTAGCCACAGCAGGATCGCTACTGGTAATGCTGACTTCCGCGGTGACATTTGCATTGGAGGGATAAGTCGTTGCAGTAAGCAAATACTGGCTGCCAACCGCCAGATCCAACCGGTCGGGGTGCAGGGCAATGGATTCCGCAGGGATCTCAGGTTCGGATTCTACCTTCACCACATAGTAGCCGATGTGATTGACAGAAGTAGCGGGAACATTATCCTTGTCCGCATCCTTCAGCGCAAAGAGGTAGACCGTTGCCTGGCCTTCCTTCAGCGCCGTGATCTTGCCGGTAGCAGGATCAACAGAGATGACACCGTTTCCGTCGGTGGTGGCATAATGGAAGCCGGTCATGGAACTGACCCCGGTATACCAGCGGAAGTTCTTAAAGACCTGCTCTGCACCCTCGGGAGTGAGGGTCACACCGGTGGCCTCGGGAGAATCGGGAGTATAGGTCTCGTTGACCTTGATGGTTACATTGGGATATGCTGCGTTGCCGGAGAAGTCGCCGTAGACCATGTTATTGGGGTCGTAAACCCGGATATACAGGTTATAGGTGGACTTGTTGGGATGATCCTGCCAGTTGTAGCCGCCGCTGGCCTTGGTAGGATAGACGTAGGTGGTGCCGACCTGCTTGCCGGTAATGGTGACGGTCTTGGCAGAGCTGTTCTGGGTGATGGTTGCGGTGGCAGTATTGTTGCTCTTGAGGACGGGCAGGTCATAGTTTGCGTTGGTGGGGTTGATGGCGTAATCTACCGTCACGGTCTTACCCAGGGGGACAAAGACATACGTGCCGCTGGTGGTATACTCGGGATAGTAGAGCTTCCAGGCCTGGATGGTCTCACCGGAGCCGGTCTCCGTGGGAGTGATCCAGCCGTAGTTCAGATACAGACCGGTATTGGTCGTATTGGTGGCCTTAAAGCGGGTATAGACATAGTAGGTGCCGTAGCTGGGTACGGTAAAGGTCTTGCCGCTGATGGCAGTTCCCTGGGACCACTTGGCCGCATCGAGCGGCGTGGTGCTGTAAACATATTCCTGCTTATCGGAATAGTTGGTGATGGTAACGGTCTTCTGGGAAGAGGTCATGGTAGGTCTGTCGGGCATGGTCAGATTGTCATTTTTGCTGACCTCTCTGGCATTGCTGTAGAGAGCGCCCTCGTAGTCGTCTGCGGTGACCTTGACGCGGATCTTGCTGTCACCGGCCTTGGGCGTATAGCTGCTGCCGGTTGCGCCGGAAATATCCTTCCAGGTGCTGCCGCTGAGACTCTGCCACTGATAGCGCAGGCTCGACAGGGGCAGCTCTGCGATCTCGCCCTTAAAGCCGATGGTAACGGGTTTTTCGTAGTAGATGCCGGATGTGTAGTGGACGCTGCCCTGGAGGGTCTTGGGTGCGCCAACAGCGTTGATGTAGAAGAGCTTGCGGAGGGTGTTGACCGACCGGCCGTTCTGCTTCAGCTCCATCCACTGCCACAGGAGGTATTTGCCGGGGGTCTTGATATAGTCCTTCAGGTCGATGGTGTTGCCGGTGCCCTTATACAGTCCCCGACCGTTGGTATCATACAGCTCCTGATGGGTGACGATGGAATAACCGTCGTTCTTCCATGCGGAAGGCAATGCCGTTGCAGTAAAGCCGAACTTGGCACTGTCACCTACGGTATAGTCGTAGTCCATGGTGGTATTGCTTCCCATATTAGGGGTCTGGGAAGCAAAGCCCAGCGCATCGATCTTAACGGTGATCATGTCGGTACATTCGAAACATTTACCGGCTCTGTTCTCAATATTGAGGAACTCAGTGACCTGACACTCGATGGTCCAAATGGGAGATTCCACCCAAGGAATATCCGTCCGACCCTCCAGATAGATCGTGTCCATGCTCTGTGCCGGAGTATAGACATAGTCGGAAGAAGCATAATCGCCGCTGTCTACCGTTCCCTTCCAGATACGCCATCTGTAATAAACGCCATGATTGGGATTGTACTCACTGCCGGTATAGAAATTCTCACGCTTGTATGTCAGCTTGGCACTGCCGGTTTGGGGGTTGAAGGTGATGGTATCGGCATAGCCGTTCTTCTCGCCGACCTGCACGCCGTTGTTGGTGACATCCGATTGGATCTTGCCGTTCTTAAGGTCGTGGCTGCTGTACCAGAAAATCACGCTCAAAAGTTCGGGGTGCTCTGCGGATAAATCCAAAGCAGCCTTTTCTGCAGCATCGTCATAGAGTTTTTCATTGTAGCCATTATCTCGGGTTAAAATGGTCATGGAGTCCGCTGCAGATCTCCACGCATCGTCGGGGATGCCGAATCTCGGATCTCGATCAAAATCCTCGCTCTTATGAGGATCTTCGGAGGACATAATGCGCACCTCTTCGGCACCCATTTTTGTGAACGTGCCGCCGCGAATACGAACTGCACTGTTCACAGCAACCATCGGTCTTGCGCCAACAAAGCCGTTAATGTCGGCATTGTTGATATCCAAAGCGCTGCCCACATCTGCATAGACAGTAATGTTGCGCACGCTCTTATCCACACCGTAAGCAATCATCGCTGCACCATTCAAGACTGCATAGCCGTCTTTTCGGACGGTGAGAGCATTGCCCCACAATGCATCATACTCATCGTCCGTCCACAGCCAATACTGAGTCGAGTTGTCCTTCACACCGCCGGCATAGTAAGTTCCGCCGTTGAGAACCAAGGTGCCGTAAACTTCAAAAAGATTGCGTCTGACGATTTTTTTATAGTGGTGATCATGATCCAAGAATGCACCGCCGTGGTAGATGCCGCTTTTATGATAATAGCTGACGCCTTCATAATCCCAATCGGCATTGCCGTTCGGAGCGTCAATGATCAGCGTAGCACCCTTTTCGACCACGATGAGGGTACGCTCCAAGCCGTCGACATTCTGATTTTTGCCTAAATTGATGTTGGATTCATCGATGCAGGCGATCACGAAACCCTGGGTATACAGGGTCTTGCTGCCCTGTACGTGGATCTCGGGAATGGGGACACCGTTGATGCTGTCCTCATAGGTATAGGTATAGATGATTTGCCCCATCACATAGACCTCTTCGGCCGACGGTGATTCCAGGGCCTCCTTCAGACCTTCAAAATCGTAGACTTTCCAGATTTTTTCCGCATAGGCACTTGCCTCCTGCGTCATAACGGGCACTATGCCAAGCAGCATAACCAGTGCCAGGAACAGGCTGATAGTTCTTTTCATTACAGTTTCCTCCTTTTGTTTTAGATGTGGTACAAAATCGCTCTGTTTATGAAAAGCCGGTATTCTCGGGGATCAGCCGGAATACATCAGGCCGTCGAAGCATTCTTCCTCCGGGATGCCATTTACATAACCGTACCAGCCTTCCCGCTCTACCGGGATCCGGCACTCCCGGCCATCTGCCAGCAGCATATCCACATAGGATTCGTGGTCGGTACGCAGGAAGCGGAACACGGTGCCCGCCGGGAGGGTTTCTGTCTTCTGTTCGGGAAGGATCTGCACCTCCAGAGGGATTTTGGAGGTCAAAGGCTCCTGATCCTCCGGCAGGATGTAGTAATCCGCCTCTGCCACTGGTGCGCCTGTAAAGGGATCCATGTGATATGTCTTGTGGCCGGTCATAGTTCCCAGAAGGTCGATTCGGGTTCCCAAAACGAACCGGGAGGGGTTATTGAAAGCAGGCTCAAACCAGGTAGCACCCAGTTCAAAGTCCTCGTCATATACGCCCATAAAGCCGCCGCCGTCCAGCTCGGCTATGAAGCGAGGCTCATCGCCGGATACATCGTAAACCAGCAGAATATGGTAATCGCTGTCGCTGATGCAATCCAGATAGACATAGAAATTTTCATTGTCCGGGGTCACCAAGTAAGCATTCATGCTGTAGAAGTAATCGCCTTCTTCAGAATAGGAAAAGGCTTCATTTTTGCCTACGGTTACAGTGCCTTCATCCTCGTTCATGTAGGCATACAGCAGATCCCGCGTGCCATCACCGGGGTTTAAGTCTACATGGTTGAAGCCGTACTGCGACAACTCTATAGCATAGCCGCCCTGAGGAATTACAAAATAAGCAGGGTCGATCAAATCTGCGTAATCGTCAAACCACACTGTGGCTTCCAATTCACCCAAAGCGCCGGCAGCCAGCTCCGATTGTGCAAAATAGAAGCGGATGCCCTGATAGTCTATGGTCCAGGTATATGCCTCGGGGCTGTAGTTTGCCAAGCATTCTGCTACGCCGTCAAATTCTTCTGAGGGGATGTAGTCGTAAAACTGCCGCAGCTCCTGCTCTAAGATCTCAGGTAACTTAGACATATCCGAGAAAATTTGGTCGATGGTAATGGCTTCCCCGGTGGTGGGATCCAGATTCAAACCGGAATCGTAGCCAAAGGGGCGCATACTGGCAGTATAGGCATCGCATCTGCTGTGTACGCTGAATATCAGGCTGTCCGCTCGCTGAACGGTGGCTTCGGTATAGTAAGAATATCCACCAAAAGCAGAACCTTGCTCGTTTGCGGCTTTCTGGGCATCAGGGAGCAGGCTGTCCCCTCTCTCATAGGCCAGATCCCATTCGATTTGGTTCCACTCTCCCAGAGCCTCTGCCAGCCGGGGATACTGGGCTGCGCAATCTTCAGAAAGGGCCAGACTGTTCCACTGGATTGTGTACAGGGGAACATAGGTTTCTGAATAATCGTAGATGTAGTGACCGCCAATGCGTGTTTCCAGGGCTTCTACGGTGGGAGTCTGCATCTGTGGTGCTTCTGTTTCCTGGGGTTCGGTAGCGGCTTGAGGGGCCTGCGTTTCTTGGGAATCGGTATTCTCCGGGAATTCTCCGCCACCCTGGGGCGGCGTGAGCGTGGGAGGGGTTTGGTTGCCATTGGGTGCTTCCGGCTCTATGTTGCAAGCCGCAAGAGTAAGGAAAAGGGCGCAGGATAAGAGTATTGCCAGAAATCGATTCATCAGAAGTCCTCCTCTCGTCATATAGGGCAAGTAGGCTTTTAACGCTTTCTCCGTTTAATCAGCAGGATCACCAGAACCACTGTGCCTGCGGAAAGGACTGCGGCAACCAGCAACAGAACCACAACCAGCACAAGTCGGCTCATATCCGGCTTCTGCTGAGCAGGCTTCTTGTTGCCATTTACCGGATTGGTCTCACCCACACTGCTTTGTCCATCTGGAGCTTCCGGTGTGGCATCCTCGGTAGGCGCTTCCGTTACGGACTCCTCGGTAGGAGCTTCTGTAACGGGTGCTTCTGTTTCTTCTATAGGTTCCGTGAGAGCCTCCGTGGGAGGCTCTGTTGCCTCAGTGGGGGCTTCAGTGGGGGCTTCAGTAGGAGGCTCTGTAGGGGCAGCTACTACGGTTACAATAAAGAATTCAAAAGCATCCTCATAGCTAAGCTTGATCTTCTGCTCACCCAGAGTGACCAATGCCTTCTTGGAATAGGTCAAGTATTTTCCATCCCGGGAATCCAAATAGCCATCCGGGGTATAGATCCGAACCCACAGCCCTGTTAGATCCAGCTTTTCACCGGCTGTATAGGTCACCTTGTTGGGCAGCTTCATGATCTCCATGGAATACTGTGGGCCGGGCTCGTAGATGTACATCTCATATTCCATGGTAGTGGCGTACTCCTCCCCGAATTCCGGGGTCGCCATAATAACCACATACCAGAAACCGGCCTTAGTGGGAACACCCTCGATCTCACCGTGCTGCGTCAGAATCAATCCGTCAGGCAGGCTACTGCGGAACAGACTGTAGGTTACATCGGGATCGGTGCATTCCAGTTTCTGATAGTAGGCTTCACCCACAATGCCGTTGGGAAGGGTTTTGGTTGTGATCTCGGGAATCAAAGCGGGGTTTCCTGAGTTGAGTACAGAAAAGGTCTTGCTACGCAAAGATCCAATCTGCTGGGTATGGTCTGCATCACTGTAAAGAGCGGCAATGCAGTAGAACTGGCAGCCCTTGTCTTCTTCCCGTAAGGTCAGGCTGGGGCCATCGGCAAAATAGCTGTCGTTTCGCATCCAGTAGTACTGCACATTGCCTTCCAGCATGGCCATGAGCAGATCCTCTGAGCAGTTATTATACACACTTTCTGTGGTCAGGTCCTGATCTACCGTTACGGTGCCGCCGGCTTCAAACACACTGTCCGCAGTGAAAATGATCTCCGCATCGGCTGCCTGAGAAGGAATTACCACACTGACCATTAAAACCAGGCACAAAACTAAACGAAATAACTTTTTCATGTCTTTTCTCCTTGTCGTTGATCCTTACACTTTCCTCTTCTTTTTAACCAATATAATAATTAGGACAACTGATCCGGCACCGAGAACCACAACCGCCGCAAGAACGATTACAACCACCAACCAGATGGAGGCGATACTCTCTGCCTGGTTGGGTTTTTTATTCGCATGGTTGTTTGCGAGGCCGCCGCTGTTTTCTGTAGGCTCTTCTGTGGGAAGTTCTGTGGCAGGGACTTCTGTTGCTTCTACCGGCTCGGTGGGTGCTTCCGTGGGAGGCTCTGTTGCCTCGGTGGGGGCTTCCGTGGGTGCTTCCGTAGCAGGCTCGGTAGGCGCTGCCACTACAGTGACGATAAAGATTTCAAAGGCATCTTCATATGTGAGCTTGATCTTCTGCTCACCCAGGGTGACCAGTGCCTTCTTGGAATAGGTCAGGTATTTTCCGTCATAGGAGTCCAGATAACCATCCGGGGTGTAAATGCGTACCCACAGCCCCTTCATATCCAGCTTTTCCCCGGCAGTGTAGGTTACTTTATTGGGAAGCCGCATGATCTCCATGGAGTACTGAGGGGTAGGCTCGTTGACAAACATCTCATAAATTTCAGAGGTTGCGTAGTCACTGCCGGTACTGGGAGTGGCCAGGATCACAATATGAAAGAAACCCGTTTCGGTAGGCGTTCCCTGAATAATACCATCAGGGGTCAGGGTCAGTCCGTCAGGCAGCTTGGTGTTGAACAGGCTGTAAGTAACCGTGGGGTCGCTACATTCCAGCTTTTGATAGTAGGGCACGCCAACTGTGCCATCAGGAATGCTCTTGGTGAGGATCTCCGGGGCCATGGGCACACTGCCGGCTGCACCTACGGTGAATTTCTGGCTGTAGATGTTATCGATCAGATCGGTCAGCTCTGCATCACGGAAGATTGCAGCGATCACATAATATTCACAACCCTCGTCGCTGTCTTTCAGGGTCAGGGATGTTCCGGTTGCTACATCGAAGCCGTTGCGGATCCAATAATACTGAACGTTTCCTGCAAGGTATCCCTCCAACAGTTCATCCAGCCCGTTTGCGCGCATGGTTCCTGCCGTCAGAACCGTATCGATGGTTACGGTACCGCCTACAGCAAAGACGCTGGTGCCGTTGAAAACAACCTCTGCACCCGCTGCCATAGAAGGGATCACCAGTGCGGAGATCACTACAAGGCACAAAATCAAACTAATTAACTTTTTCACTTCTCTATCTCCTTTTTTCTATGGTTTCATCAAAGCGATTCTTATGAATTGACCCTTAATTCGGGTTTGCATCCGGTTCCGCAGGCACCAGGAAGCGAGCCGTTGGCTCCCAACCCAGATTCAGGTCATTCGTAACCGCATTCATCGCTACATACAACTCTCCAAAGTTGGAGTCATACAGCAGATTATACTCCATTATGCCCCCGAACTCCCGGAAATCGATAGACAGTACCGCAAATCCTTCGTCATAGGTCAACTCCCACCGGGCATCGGGGTATTCGTAGTTCTCCCCGCTCCAGCCGTCATTCCAGCGGACAAAGAGGGCACCCTCATGGAATGTGACTTTGTAGAAAACCTCTGTGCCATCTTTGAGATAACCGGACCACTCCCAGGCGTTGCCGATCAGCATTTCCTTTGTGGGAAGCTGCCAGCCAAGATCCTTGAGCTGCCGGTGGTCTGCCATAAGCAGCTCCCAATAGGGGGTAAAGTCATAAAACAGTTCTTCCCAGTTGTGATTTAGAAGCTCAGCACAGCACTTATTGTCATCCAGCGCAGGATTCCAGTACACATCACCGGAAGACCCGGAGATATAAACTTCCGTATCCGGTTCCCAGCCGCTGCCGTTGCAGAACAGCAAAATGGGTTCGCCCCGGTCGCTGCTGTAGACAAGATCATCGTAAACGGTTTGACCGTTCATATCATCCCAAATTCCTCTGCTCACTGCCACGGTTGCATCCTCATCCAGAGGCACGATGCAGTACAGCTCACCGCTTTCTCCAACGATCCTGTCTTGGGGAATCTGTCGCAAGAAGGGAAGATCCTCAAACAGCCAAGGCGCTCTTTTTCCCATGACCTCATAGGGCTCTACAGGCATCTGCATATCCTGGGTTTCATGGTAGCCAAAATAGGCTACGGCAAAAAGCTGGCTCGTGCCGATCATAGCCTGCCGCAGGCCGGTCAGACTGGGGTCATACTCCTGCGGAGCTTCCGTAACAGGCTCGGTAACGACTTCCGTTGCAGGCTCTGTAATGTCTTCTGTGGCAGGCTCGGTCTGCTGCACAGGCAAGGAAGGCTTCGGCCCTTTCTCATCCTTGGGCTTTGTGCCACCCTCCGGCTTTTGAATGCAGCCTGTCAGCAGAAGGCTGACTGCAAGCAATAGGAGCACAACTCTCCAGAGGTTTCTCATTTTACTGCATTTCATATAGACCCTCCTTCTAGGATTTTTTGTTATCAGAGGCATTGGCCTCATTCTGTGATCCTCACAGGAAAAGCATAGGAAAGTCCCATGCCTTTCCTGCAACTATCAAAGGTTTTGGGGAAGCGGCGGGCGAGCCCGCCACTTCCTTCATGCACTTGTATTAGCCGTTTACGCCGCCTGTCCAGGAGATAGAGTGGTAACGCCAGCCTTCGCCGTCATCTGTGGGACGCAGGGTCATAATGATATGTTCCTTTCCATCCTCCGTCATCCACTTGACGAAAATGTTGTCGCTGTTCCACTGCTCCAGCTTGTAATCCATAGGCTCTGCACCCATGGCAAGGACGCATTCCTCTAAGGTGGGGGTGTAATAGTTGTTTTCGTAGGTGTTGACGCTGTATAGCCATGCCTTCCAGTCGATAAGCTGCTGCAAAGTAACGATACCGGCCTCTTCTTCAACCGGTGCGCCTTCATCGCCACCCTCGTCTGTGCCGGGGATCAGGCTGATGTCATAACCGAACAGCTCAATGCGCTCTTCAAAGGTCATGCCCATGTAGAAGTCAACGCCGCCCTGGGGCAGTGCGGGATAATCGTTGTCGTAATCCCACTGGTCGTCCAGTCTGCGCAGGCAGCCCAGCACCTGCAGCACATCGCCGTCGCCGCTATCATAGAGCGCGCCAATGTACAGCACCTCTCCGGTTTCGTCCAGCTCTATAAAGCTCTCCTGGGGATCCAGCGGATGCTTGAGCAGTGTGCCGTTGAGGAGCATACAGTTGTATGCAGAATCATAGTCCACGCTGTCAACGATCAGGTTTTCATCTTCCGCATCCTTAAGACACAGGCGGATATAGGGTTCACAGTAGCCGTTCTCGTCAAAGATGATGCGGGCAGCAATGTCGCACTGCATATCGTTGTTATCGGCATAGTCACCGGCGCAGTCATAGAACACTGCCATTCCATGCCAGTCACCGATATATCCATCGGCAAATTCCAGATCAAAGGCATAGCCTTCCTTGGGTTCTTCCGGCTCAGAGCCGCCATTAACGGACAGAGCAGTCAGATCAACCGTGATGGTCTCTACCTTGGTTTCAAACAGGTCGGTAAACTGCACTTCCACCGCAGTGGTGGTGTCGTTCAGCAGGTACATTTCATAGACCCGGAGGGTGGCATTCTGTGCAACCTCTTCATAGTGGGTATTTCGCAGGGAGGTTCCGTCCTCCAGATAAATGTCGGTAGTATCCAGTTCTGCGCCGCCCTGATAGCCGGTGTCATAGACGCTCCAACCGAAGGAATTGGAGCCGGTATCCAGGTTGGTGTAGTCATAAGTAAGCACCAGGGTGGTGCGGCCTTCGCTGTCCTGGGTGATCTCGCTGGCAACCAGCATAACCTCGTACTCCTTGAAGGAGGCCTTGGGACCGTTGGTGGAAGGATTGCCGGTGTTTTCGGAGGGATCACCGGTGCTGCCCGAGGGGTTCTTGGCTTCCAGTTCGGTCACATCAATGGTCAGCTCGTCTGTTTCCTTGTCCATCAGGTCGGAGAACTTGAGCACAACGGGGTCAGTCAGGTTCTTCAGGCCATAAGTAAGAGCAAGCTCCACACTGCCGCCGGGGGCTACTTCTTCAAATACGCCCTGGCTGAGGGTTTCAAAGGATGCTTCATCGGCAAAAATTGCGCAAGCCTCCAGCTCCGTATCCCCCTGCGTGGGGGTATAAAACATACTCCACACAAAGGATGCGGCTTCGTCGCTGTTATTGGTATAGGTAAAGGGGATCACAATGGCATCGTTGCCTTCGTAGTCCTTGGTGAGCCAGGCGCCGTTATACTGCGCCTGATGATCCCCGATTTCGATCAGAGTGTCACTTCCACCCTTGTCGCAGGCTGCAATGCCGAGAAGCATCACAAGGGCGAGTGCCAAAGCAAGCAATTTTCTTTTCATTTTCATTTCCTTCCTTAGATAGGTATCATAAACAGGTACGCTTCCGCGGAAGTGGTGGGTCACCACACCACTTCCACAGGCGATTAGAATAACTTACGGCTTGGGAAGCACGGTAGCGATATTGGTCGCAACCGCTCTGCCTTCGGTATTGCGGACAATGCACCAAATTTCGATCTGCCGGTAATCCCCCAGCATGTAATCGTTAAACTCATGAGCGAAGGTGCAAGTGGTAGCACTGGTTTTGTAGGTATAAGTGGTATCTACGCCATCCAGGCAGACATGCCACTCATAGGTAAAGGGAGCACCGCTGCCCTTGACGGTTACGCTAAAGAACGCATCTTCCTGAGAATGCATCATCTGATAGTCATCAGGGCTGCACATAACATTCAGATCACCCTGATTGATCCATCTCTGCAGGAAGGTGACGATCTGGGCACGGGTGCATTCCTTCTTGGGGGCGAAGGTGGTAGCAGAAGCACCTGTGGTAATGCCGTTTTCTACTGCCCAAAGAACGGCATCGTAGTAATAGTCATCAGAATCCACATCGGTGAAGGGGTTTGCGGTATTGTTGGCAGGGCCGCCGTCTGCCAGTCTGTGAATAAATGTCACGATCTGGGCACGGGTGCATTCCTTCTTGGGGGAGAACTTGGTAGCGGACGTACCGGTAGTGATGCCTCTGTCTACCGCCCAAAGAACGGCATTGTAGAAATAGTCATCTTCATCCACATCCACAAAGGGATTGGTGAGGCCGTCTACGGCAGGCTCACCGGCAGCGCGCCACAGGAAGGTTACAGCCTGGGCACGGGTACAGTTGCTCTTGGGTGAGAACTTGGTGGCAGAGGTGCCGGAGGTGACACCGCTGGTTACAGCCCATGCAACCGCATCGTAGAAATAGTCATCGGATTCCACATCGGTGAAGGGGTTGACGAACACATCCTCGACTACCAGGTCATAGGCAAAGATTACCTTGCCTCCATCCCGGACAACATAATAGGAAGGAAGCATACCGTTGCACTCAATCTGGGTATAGGCATCGAAATAGTAGCCATCCAAAGGACGGAGCTCAATGCCAAGCTGGATGCGGTCATCGCCCACATGCTTTTTGGCATCAAAGGGGCCCATAAACTCTTTGGAGCGATCGCTGCAAATCACATACTGGATCTTGGTGATCTCGACACCCTGAGAAGCTGTACCGGTTCTGTCGGGAGTGGCGCCATGGACAGGCTCATCAATGTCTGTGATAACGATTTTGCTCAGATAACCGGGCTTATCGGCAATGGTGCAGGGGAAGTAAATTTCATATTGGGTCTTGTTGTAGTTGGTGTTATATGCGTAGACACCGATGCCCTGCCAGGTAAGCAGATTGATGAAGCCAGTGGAATTGAACAGAGGATCCACATGGAACAGTACCCTCAGGTAAACACCCTTGGCGTTGTAGCTGGTGTCGAAGGTGGCATCGGGATAGGGCAGATATTGGTTGCCTTCCTTGTATGCAAAGTTGCACTCGTCAACGATCAGACCGGTATGGGTGAAGCTGCCGCTGGCGGCGGTGGAGGCACCCTGAACAGGAAGGGCAGGGCCCACAAACTGCTGTGCGGTGGTGATGTCCGCACTATTCAGGACGATCCGCCCCATAACCTTCAGCTCGCACTGATCCTCAGAAACATAAGCTGCCTGCTCCTGACCATTGACTGTGACCTTGCCAACATAGGTTCTGCCGGTGTCGCCCTTGTGGTCATAGCAATAGCCGCCCAGACGATTGAAAATGATTCTGTAGGATACGGTCTGACCAGCGGTCACAGTATCGGGCAGCTTGTCGCCGGGGCGATACTGCACGCCGTCAACGGTAATATAGAAATCGTTGTAGAGAACGCCGCCGGGGGCGGACTTTATGTTGGGAGTGGAGAGGGTTTTGGTGGTGACGATAACACCGGTGAGGTCAATATTGCCGGTGATATGGACCGCTTCCTCTTGGGTTTCAGCGGCCTGGGCCCCCATGGGGATCATGCCGCAAAGCATTACAAGGCAAAGTATCATACAAATGGCTCTTTTGAACATCCTTTTACTCCTTTCATTGGGGTCGTGCTATTTTAGGGTACCAAAACAGCAATGGTGTTCATGCTTTACCCGTTTATGTGGTCCGTATTGCAGATACGGCTTCTTTGACGGGCTCAGAAAGAGCCGCCGCCGGTACTCCGTGCAGAGCCGTTGCCACTGCGGGAGCCACCGGAAGAGCTGCTGGATTCCTTCCTGGTTTTCTGAACATCCCGGTAAAGGAACAAGTCATTGCGAACCGTGACCTGCATACTGTTGGGCTTTACATAGACATTGGCCCGATTCTGCTTCCGCACGGACTTGAGCTGTCCCTTCAGGATCAGAGCTACGATCAGGCCAACCAGAGCGCCGATCGCCAGACAGATCACCAGGTTCTTTCCGAAGCGGAAGGGGAAGCCGTTTGTATGTCCGTCCAGATAGTAGCTGCACTGCCTGGTAAAGGTGCGGAAAGCCGCAGCATAGTTTCCACCAGATAGGTCAGGAACCATCTTCTCACCGATCACATCGATGGCATCTGTATCAATGGCAACACCCGCATAGCCGTTACTAAGGATGCGGTATTCTCTTGGGTTCATGCATACCAGAAGCAGAACACCGTCATGGTTTGCGCCATAGCCGAAGCCCATGCTGTCATAGAGGTAGTTCAAGTAGCTATCAATGTCGCTGCCATCCAGAGAGGAAATAGTAGCAATAACGATCTGGGCCTCGTTTTCCCGACTGACTTCGGTCAAAGCTTCAGTCAGGGCAGCTTCTTCGCTGTCCGTCAGAAGATTGGCCTCATCAAAAAGGAAGTATTCTCCCGCACTGGGAGTGTCCACTACAGGAGCCTCCACTGCAAGGTTATCTGCGCTTATGCCGAAGAAGGCTTCCCCGGCAAGCAGGTATGCCTGGACACCCTCCAGGTAAGTGGTGGGTTCATCGTAGGCATTGCGCAGAACGTCAGCCATTTCGTCTTCTTTTTCCGCAGCCAGGCCACCGGCAAAGGTGTACCAGCTTGTGTCATTTTCTACCATGACGAAGTAATCGCTCAGGCCGCCAACCAAGGCAGCCACATCATACTCCTGCAAAGTAGGCTCTGTGGTATAGACGAAGAAGATGGCAACGCCACAGCGGTTATGTACGCCGCCTGCGATCTGGTTCAGCTTCCCTGCTTCATCCTGAGTCAGATATCCAATCTCATCTACAACATAGGTTGTTCCGGCAGCAAAGGCAGGGGCTACCGTACAAAGGCAGAGAACCAGAGAAAGGATCACACAAAGTAATTTTCTACTCATCACCGGTACCTCCTTAAAGCAGCCAGAACAGGTAGCTCAGGCCGAAAGCCGCAACCGTTACCACACCGGCAACGCCCAGCAGCCATTTCCAGAACAAGCCCTTATCCATAGGCAGATCACCGGCGATTTTTCCGGTCTGACCGTTGATGCCGAAGGTGAACTTTTTGCCATTCCACTGGGTATTAAGAATCCACACGGGATACAGGGCGTATCTTGCTCTGCCGTTTTGCAGATTCAGGCTGGAACCGGTGGGGATCACCGTATTATAGCCCTGCACCGTGGCAGCGAAGGCTTCCTCGGTACTCTTTTTGATTCGCTCATTGGCTCTGGCAATGCTGGCCTCCGCATCCACATCGTATTTATCTGCCAAATAGCCGGAAAGGTAGGCGGTTTGGAAGTTTACGGCATCCGCAATGTTATAAGGCTCAATGGACTCCATGAGGGTATCGTCCATTTTGCTAGAGCCGTCCACAGGTACATTTTCAAAGCCGATCCCACCGGCACGAACCACGGAGAAGTGGCTGGTTTCGGTGTAGCGGTACTGGCTATCGCTCCAGACCCGGGTTCTGGTAGCCTTATAGCGCACATGAGCATCCACATCGGTGTCGAACAGCCAAACAGGCACATATAAGCCCTTAACTTCTTTGATATGGTTCTGATCCTTAAAGACCTTGGGAAGAAGCCGCTTACCCTTATAATGATTTTGCAGTGTGGCAATGGCACCCTTCTTATCTACCTTGAAGGGGATCACCAGGTCCGGCTTCAAGGCTCCTGCAAACTGACCGGTCATGACCACAGGATTGCCGCAGAAGGGGCATTCCGTTGCGCCGGTGGTTTCGTCAGCCACGATCTCACCGCCGCAGGTGTTGCAGCAGTAAACACGCAGACCTTCCGTTTCACCTTCGGTCCATTCCCCGCCGGCAGCGGTATCCCAACTCATATTTTCCTGGGGTTCTGCGCTTTCTTCCGTCTGCTGCGACTGGAAAGCATCCATTTCAAACTCTGTGCCGCAATAAGGGCACTTCATCTTCTGGGCGCTGCTGTCAAACTCTATGGCACCGTCACAGCAGGGACATTTGAATTCTTGTAATACAGCCAAAGCATTTCACTCCTTTTTCTCAGAATGTTTGTACAGTCTTTTTTACAGATCTTACACCAGCTTGCTGCCACAGCACTGGCAGAACTTACTGCCTTCTGTGGGTGCGCCACAGCTGGGGCAGAATGCCGGAAGGGCAGGGGTTGCAGGCCGGGGTGCGGGCTGGGCATACTGGGGAGTAGGCTGACCATACTGAGGAGCAGGCTGGCCGTACTGAGGTGCAGGCTGGCCATACTGAGGTGCGGGCTGACCATACTGAGGTGCAGGCTGGCCGTACTGAGGTGCGGGCTGACCGTACTGGGGAGCGGGCTGACCGTACTGGGGAGTGGGCTGACCGTACTGAGGAGCAGGCTGACCGTACTGGGGAGTGGGCTGGCCGTACTGAGGAGCGGGCTGACCGTACTGAGGAGCAGGCTGGCCGTACTGGGGAGCGGGCTGACCGTACTGGGGAGCGGGCTGGCCGTACTGGGGTGCAGCCTGACTGGGAAGCATCATGCCCTGCATGCCGGCACGGAACAGTTCTTCCAGGTCGTCGCATTCCTTCTGATACTGACGGTACTCAGGGTACATATTGGGGTCGAAGCCGCCCTGGGTTCTGCCCATAGGCTGACGCAAACCGGTGCGCATGGCTGCTGTTGCCCGATTCTGGTTGCCCACAGTTTCCAGATTCAGAGTATTCCGGTTGAGCTTAAAGCGGATCACATCAAAATAAGGATTGTTGACACGGATCACTGCATAGAAATCATAGCTATACTCATAGCGTGGCGGTACATAGCTGACCATTTCTCCTTCGTTATTCTTGCGCTTCAGTTCCCGATAGCTGTCATTGATGTCGATCTCGAAGGAGGTAACATCCTTGAAGCTGATAAGATCAGCATTTTCTTCTTTGTAATTGTCCCCACGCTCCACCACAAAGCGGACAGGCATGCCGTTTGCCAGTTCGGCCCGCAGGGTGTAGTTTTCGCCAAAAGAGGCAGTGGGACGGAAGGAATCCAGCGCTGCTCTGTTTTCTTCCCGGTAGGCCAGCTGTGCCTTGATCTGCTCGACCGTAGCATGTCTGCGGTCATCAAACCAAGGAGAAAGAAGCTTTACGCAATCCTTGCAGATCTCACCGTCTTCCAGCTTTTTATAGCCAAACATTCCGACTTCTTTGCCGCAAATTTCACAATCCTTCTTTTTGAAAACATCAAACAGACCCATAATATTTCCTCCTTATACAATATCCCCATTGTCAAAGGGGTCGCCGCACTCAGGGCAGAACCGAGGGGCCTTGGTGGGGTCGGCAGGCTGCCAGCCGCACTTGTCGCACTTGTACTGAGGGATGCCGGCGGGCTTTTTGCTTCCGCACTCAGCACAGAACTTGCCGGTATTCTTAGCGCCGCAGGAGCAGGTCCAGCTACCATCATCAGCAGGCTTGGGGCTGCCACATTCGGGGCAGAACTTGCCTGTTGCGATTGCACCGCAGGAGCACTTCCAACCGTTTGCAGGCTTGGGCTCAGGCTTCTTTGCACCGCACTCCGGGCAGAACTTGCCGGTTACAGTTGCACCGCAGGAGCACTTCCAGCCCTCAGCAGGTGTGGCATTTGCCATGGCCTGTGCCTGTGCGTTGACCAACTGCTGTGCCTGCTGCTGAGCCTGCTGCTGTTGTTGCTGCTGCATACCCATCTGGTAGAAGTTCTGTGCCTGATTGAAGCCGCCGCCCATAGCGCCACCAGCCATATTCATGCCCAAGAAGCCTGTCATAGCACCGGCGGAGTTGCCGGCAGCAGTCTCCATGGCGTTGGCGGTAGCGGTAGCCATACGACCACCCATCATAAAGGCATTCTGACCGTAGGTCATGGAGTCCTCCATCTCCTGGATCTTCTTCATATCCTCAGGATTCAGGGTGATGGGATTCAGCGCGATCTTCTCAACAGAAATACCACGGTCGACCCACTCTGCCTGAAGAGCCTCGTTCATGGCCTTCTTCAGATCGTTGGCCTTGGCGGGGATCTGTGCGGGACGCAGCTCCATCTCTGCCAGTGCGCCAAAAGCGGGCTGCAGAGCAGAAATGAACTCGGTTCTCATCTGCTCATCAATGCGGTCACGGGTGAAGCTTTCAGATACATTGCTGCAAACTCTGGTATAGAACAGCAGAGGATCGCTGATGGTGTAGGAATACACGCCGTTGCAGCGGACATTGACCGTGCGGCTCATACCCAGGCGCTTGTTCATAACCTCAAAGATAATGGGGCTGGGAGTACCGAACTTGTTGCCCATGATCTCCTTGGTGTTGATGTAGTAAACTCTCTGATCTTTGCCGGTGTCGCCGCCGTAGGCAAAACGCTTGCCGATGGCCTTAAAGGTGTTCTTTAAGCTCTCACCGAAAGAACCTGCAAAAATGGACGGCTCGGTAGAGGTATCGTATGTATATTCGCCGGGCTCGGCACAGACTTCCACAACCTTGCCCTGCTCCACAATAAGCATACACTGTCCGTCGGCAACGGCAATACCGGAGCCGTTGGAGATGATGTTCTCACTGCCCTTGGTATTGGAGCTGCGGCCGGAAATGCGCTTCTGGCCCTTGACCATAAGGGTGTCCATGTCCAGTGCTTCGCAATAGAAAAATTCCTTCCACTGATCTGCCAGTACGCCGCCCAGTGCGCCAATGCCTGCTTTAATAAGTCCCATAATGTTGACTCCTTTCCAAGATGTCGGTTAGTTGTTTTTGAAATAAGGTAAAAAACGGTAATACAGTTCCATCGCTCCGTCTGAGCTAAATTGTTTTTTCAAATTACTGCCATCCGGGCAGTGGAGGGTCAGATTAACATTGGGAGCATCCAGGGGCTCCTCAATAAGAATCCCATCTATCATAATGCCATGGGAATCGGGCGTGTCATCCTGCAATTCTCCAAGACCCAGCTCTTCGATATAGGCAGCATCCGCTACAAAGAGCTGCACCCCTTCTATCTGAAGGTACTCCCCTTCTTCATCCTGGCATTCTCCACTCAGCACCAAGCCCCCATCCTTGCGCTCCACAGTAAACCAGAAATTATACTGGCTGAAGCTGGCCGACTGCGTTACGGTAAAGCCATCCCATGCAGCCGGGGGTTGGTTGGCATAGGGGTTTTCCATACCGGGGCCGTCCAGGATAAATCGGTCGCCCTTACCGCAGCCAAATAAGGACAGCAAAAAGGAAAAGCACAAGAGTAACACCGCCAATCTTTTTATTTTCATACTCTGCCATCATCCTTTCTCTTAGCCGCGCCTACAGAATAGGGATTTTTATTTTCCTTGGGTGGGTCTTTTTCTCTGCTGCACGCAGCAGCCCAACCCATGAACCACATACCCAGCAGAAGCCGTCCGATCCACAGAAGCATTGCTCCTACAAACCACCAAATGCTAAGACCCTGCCAGAGATGCAGAACCAAGGCAATCAGTGCCGGGATTCCCCATTCTAAGTTCAGCAACATATTGATTACGAGGCACAGAAGGAAGCTCCCGCCCCGTCTGGTCCTGCGCATTATGCCCAGGGATCTGCGGCCTTGGGCTCACGGATCCCCACAAGGATCATCTGATCCCACAGAAGCCAGGCGCCGTCGCCCTTTCTCCGCAGGACGATTTCTCTGGGGTTATCCGCGCCGCCGCTTCTGACGAACAGCTTCTTATAGCCCTCATTGGCATCGGAATAGGGATTGGATTCCACAGTCAGGGTAAAGGGTTGTGCCGGGGTGTAGTTGTTATCGGGCGTTGCGCCCCTGAAATAGGAGAAGGGCACATAGGTCTTGCCGTCACGGAAACGGTCGTTCAGGAAGGAAATGTCGAAGGGGCTCAGAGGGCGAGGGCCTCTCAGCCAATTGAGCATTTCCGTGCCGATGGCTCTGTCTGCGGCATAGACGCACAGGGCGCAGACGGTCAAAGCGGCAGTTTTGTAGGGGTCATCCAGTGCCGCTTCCGGGAGCGCCTGCATCTGGGCGAGGCTCTCCGGCAAGGCAGTAAAAGTGAAGGTGCGGCTGCCATTTCCTGCGGCAAAGCCCACTGCCCCGGTTTTCAGCTTATCAAAAATTGACATGGTACATCCTCCTTAAAGTTTGTGTGCAGTCATCTCTTACAAGCTATCTACAATATCCGCAAGGTACGAGGCGGATATGGAGCCATAGATGAACTGGTCGATGCGTCCGTCTTTCTTCGCTTCCTTGACTTGCTTAGCAATAGCGCTTTCTGCATTTTCATCCACAATCAGGACAATCTTGCAATCCGGATGTTTTTCTTTTACTGCATCCCGGATCTTTAACCGCTCTGCCAGCAGCCACGGAGTATACCCTGTTACCTCCATAAGCAGGGCATAGGGCAAGATCCACTTGCAGTCTGCCACAACTTGATCCGGTGAGGCCACTGTATAGGGTTCCAGCTCATTGCCGGATCGGCGGATGGTTTCGGAAATGGCGTTTCCGAACAGCAGGTTTTGCATATTGATCACGATTCGCCTCAAAGAATCACCTTCTTTCCTGGGTAAATATCCAAAGGGTATAGCTCCCCTATCTAATTATTATTATAAAGTTTTCTCCTGAGAAGTCACTAGCACAAGTAATAGTATTGGGATTATTTATAAAAAACAGCCTCCTGATCTCTCAGGAGACTGTTTGGGGGATATGGTTGTCAGTTCATTTCTTCTTCCACAGCTTTATCCGGAGATACAATGATCAGATTCTTTTGAGCCACAGCAATAAGCAGTTCCATTCTGGTGCGGTAGCCGGTCTTTTCCAGAATTTTGCTGATATGCCAGCGGATATTGGCTTTGGTGCAGCCCAGCATGGAGGCGGCGTCCTCGTCACCGGTACTCTGCATCAAGGCCCGGATCACCTCCAGCTCCGAGCGGGTCAGCTCATAGCTGGTAGTAAAACCCAGGCGAACCTCCGGGGTCTTTTCCGGGAAGATGTGCTCCCCTGCCATAGTTCTATCCATGACGGAAAGCAGCTCTCCATGGCTTGCATCCTTATACCAGAAGCTGTCTGCCTGGGCAGCCCTGGCCTTTTCAATGAAAGTATGCTCCGCCATGGAGGTGACGATGATAATGCGAATGTGGGGGAATTTCTTCTTGATGACGGAGGCAGCTTCAATGCCGTTTTCGTCCTGGGCGGTGCAGACATCCATTAAAATCAGGTCTACTTCCTCATACATACAAAATAACTCTGCATCGGCTGCGTTGGATAAGATTCCAGCCAAAGCATATCTTTCCGAGGCACGGATAATGGACTCCATATTCTCCTGGGCCATTTTCTGATCCTCTACAATGAGCACACGGGTCATCGAAAAACCTCCTCCCCTTTGGGGACTGTAACGGTAAGCTGAAATCGGGGTAAGGATTGCACTATCATTGTGCCCCCTTCCCGCTCAACCCGGCGGCGCAGCGTAGAAAGGCCGCCACCCTCAGAGATCTCTCCCTGGGGCTGCTTTCCGTTATTGGTGACAGTAACAGCAGCGGTGCTTGCGGTTTCCGAAAAAACTGCATACAGTTCGCTGGCTTCTCCATGGCGCACCGCATTGGTCACACACTCCCGTACAGCACAGGTCAGAAGGTAGGCAGTACGCTCCTGCCCGGGAAGCCCACCGGTCTGGATGAAGCCCACCTTGAGGGAGCTGCAAGCCTTGCGAATTTGACTGAGCATATCCTCATCTGCGGTATCGTTATTATATTTGAGCGTAGACACCGCACGCTGCCAGGACTGCACCACGCTGTCGGGGATACTTTCCTCCGAATCCTGCCACAGGTACTTCTGGGCTGCTACCAGGCATCTGCCCATTTCGTCATGCACCCGCATTTTAGCATTGAGGACTTCCTCCTCCCTGGTGATGGCAACCACATTGGCAGAGAGCTTTTTCAGCTCTGCCCGAACCCTTCTCAAAGAGGCGGTGTCCTGCTGCAGCTCCATGCGTTTTTTGTTCAGCTCGGTCACATCTGTGGCAATATACTGGGTGTAGGGCATGCCGTCTTCATAGAGAAAGTTGCGCTTTTCCAGTCGCCATGCCTGACCGTCAGAGAAGACAAACACCTTCCCTTCTTTCTTTACACCCGGGGAAACAAAAACCTCGCCCGTAAAGCAGTCCTCCAAATCTGTAACAAACTGCACATCCTTCCCAGCAACAGCGAAGCTAAATCGGTGCATAGCCCGGTTGCACAGCACAGGCAGACCTGCCTCGTTAAAGAAGCATACCCCGGCTGGCAGATTATCAAAGGCTTCCTGAATGGAGTTGTTGTTCATGGTTTTTCGGTTTCTGGTTTCCCGCAGGATCGCCCAGATACCATAGCCCAAAGACAGCACCGTCACCGGTAGCAGTACCCAGCAGGGCATAGGCAGACGCAGGGGCGGCTCATCCAGCCCAATGTGGCTGTCCAACTGCATAAGCACATAAAGGGCCGTATTCAGAAGCAAGGCTGCGGCTGCACCCAGAAGCCGGATAGAGCCGTAGCGGCGGTGGAAAACCAGAATGCAGCTTCCTGCAAGGGTGATAACTGTGATCTGGCTCAGCACCAAAAGAAGCATTTGAAGGGGCTCTTGTGCCTCAAAAAAGAAGTTCATCACAGGCCATTGCCTCCTTCCCCTTTGAATGAGAGGGTATAGCAGTTTTCCTCTTCCCGGCTAACGGAAATTTTATCCGACTGCAAACCGGTCAGATGCAGACTGCACACCACATCCACGCAGGCATAGAAGCAGCCGTCCCGGCAGAAAAACCGTGCCAAAAGAGATTGCAGCCCATCGAAGGCGTTTTCTGTCACATATTCATAGAAGTCAAAAAGCTCCATGGCGGCAGCGGAGGGAAGCTCCTGCTCAAACTGCACGGCACAGGCACAGGTGATTCCCGCAAGCTGCAAATTCTTCATCATTTCCCCAAGGCTCAGGCGCAGCTCCTCTGCGGAAATCCTGCCACCCTGCTCGCTCACAAGTATCAGGTTGTTGCGCCGTTTGAGGTACGCCCCAACCACTACAATGCGGCGAAGCAATTCTCTCTTTTCTCCTGCATCCCGGGTCTGGGACAGTTTTTGCAGCCAACCGTTCAGGAGATTGATCTGGTGGGCAGTCTGCCTGTGCAGCTCATCATGGAGGCGGTTCTTTTCAGCAAGGACACGGATCTGCCTTGCCATCTGGTAGTTTTGCATAGACACGGCGTTGGAATCCTTCAGTCCCTCCCGTAGCTCCGTCAGTTCCTCCAGCACAGCCATAAGTTCGGATAAGTCCTCCTGCCACAGGGTATGTCCGCCCCGAATCTCAGCCCCGGATACCCGGATGCCCCGTTCAAGAAGCAGGGGAGCAGCTGCCGTCTGCCGCATTTGCCCCGGAGTCAGGGCAAGCGCATCATCTGAGCGGTAATGGACGGCATAATCCGTATCTACCACAGTGACACCCAGACCGGAATATCTGAGCAGTTCCTCATAGTGGCTGTTGGAGGTAATGAGCCCGGTTTTGATGCTGCTTTCCCAAATGGCAACCACTGTAAAGCACAGGGCAGCAGTCATTTCAATAAAGCTGAAAAGACTGGTATCTACGGCATATAGGATAGAATACAGAACGCCAATGCCCAACATTCCAATAGGCATCCAGATCATCTTTTTCGTAGTGGGAATGTGGCAGCTCTTGATGATCTCTGCAATCATCAGGGCGATGCAGACAAAGATCCAAACCACTGCGGCATAATAGAGATAGGTGCGCTGGTAAACATCCCAACCGGCAACATATCCCATGTGGAACCGAAATGCCCCCTGATGCAGATCATTGGTAAGGATACCAATGATCAGAATTAACGAGGGGATATACATCAGAAGCCACTGTCTTGGTAAGCGGTATTCCTCAGGCTTTCCCACGTGCTTAGCGGCGAAAAAACAAAGCTGCGGAATTAGGATCATGGGGATATAGTAGGCATACCAGCACCACTGACCAACGGGGAACACATAATGAAAAACCGTCAACCGAAGGGTACGCATGAGCATCCAGAACATCATCAGTCCCACAAGGCAAATAAGATACCGCCGGATGGTGTGGTTCACAATGCGGTCATACACGGAAATTCCCCAAAACAGGAGGATTCCCACATAGATCATGAGAATCACGACATGGGAAACCACATACATCGCCGGGGCAGTCCCTTTTGTGACCAAACGGACAAAATTGGCAAAGAGCAGCAGAAACACCACCAGCAGCACATTGACGGTATAACCGTAGGGCCGTTTCTCCCGGTTCATAAGTCCTTGTCGCTGCATGGAACGGTAGATGGCGAGAATCAAAATTTCCGTCAGTATGTAGGACACAGAGAGCCATTCAAAACCACGGGGCAGAAGCTGCTCCACCAGCCAAATGGTAACATTGCAGAAAACGGTGCAAAGCAAAAGCACCGTGTGCTGCCGGGATTTGATCTTTTTCTTGCCGATGGCATAAAAGGTCACAGCAATCATAGAAGCCATGTACCCAAAAAGATACACATAATTCATTAGATGCAGAGGGCCATATTCCCGAACCAGCTTGGTGCCCCCTTCCGCAAAGGCGATGTCCACAGTGCTATAGTAGATGGGCAGGATACCGGGACTGGTGGTGATGCCCAGCATCACGATACCCAGGGTGGCCAGAGTGACAGTCAGGGGAACTTTCCGGGCGATCCCACAGAAACGCAGCACCATCATCAGCATGAAAAAGGGCAGAAACACACTGCCTAAGTAGGAAAGCCGGTTGGAGTTCAGGGCATCACCCAGATCCTTGGAGATGGACAGCATGAAGTAGCCAAGATTACAGACAGATACGGATACAAAGACCAAAAGAAGCCACGCATCCCGCTTTTTATCTGCCAATACGCAGACGCCAACCATACACAGGGAGATCAAGGCAATGATTCCATAGGCAAGGGACAAATCGGGCACCTCCTTCTTACGCAAAAACTGACACAGTGTTCGTAGTAATATTGGCTTTATCATAGCATAAAACAGTGCATCTGCCAAGGGAATATATGTGTTTCTGTGAGCATTTAGTAAGTTTTAGAAGCAATGCGCAGATTGCAGTCCTCCCCCATCGTACTACTTATTCATTGAACTTACCTATTTTGCACAAAGGATTTGCATTTCGGGGGATAATCCCGTATAATTTCATTTAGAAGCAGTTTCTGCTATAGGTATATTTACCGAAAATGAGGTGTTGGGATGAAACTAACCAAGGAGCAGGTTTTATTGGATATTGCAGGGCTTCCAAAGTCTTACAAAACAGCGGATCTTGATCGCTTAATCCGGGGCTATGTGAAGCAAAAGGCCGATGTATCGCTCCTTCGCCCCTATATCCTTTCCCTCCGGGAGTTACATCGGATCTATTTCTTTGTAGCCCTGAAGCAGATCCCCTCCGTAGAAGCTCGCATGGCCTTTATTCACGAAAATCTCCTTTTTGAAGACTGGTGGCACACAGATCAGCTGATCAGCTTTGTGGCGGATCTGGATTTCGAGCTTGCATTGCGGTATGCGAAAGGCTACATTTCCTCCCCTGACCCCTTTATCCGTCGGTGGGGCTATGTGCTGTTTATTTCCCGGTTGGGGCGCTGTCGGGCAAAGGAACTGCTGCCATTGACACAGGATGATGAACACTATTCCGTGCAGATGGCTGAAGGTTGGCTAATGGCAGAACTGGCTGTTTTTCAGCCGGAAACTGTCCATAGTTGGCTGGCTGGGTGCAGCTTGAAATACAACATCACAGGCAAAGCGGTGCAGAAGATCTGCGATTCCTTCCGCATTTCCAAGGAATGGAAGGAAAAGTTTAAGAGCCTGCGGCCAGTGCTGAAAGAGAAATAAGGAGGAAAGTACATGAACACTTTAGAAGCAATCGCAAAAAGAGTTTCCGTCCGGGCCTACAAGCCGGAGCAAATCACAGAGGAAGAACTGGCCGTCATCCTGAAAGCCGGCATGGCTGCCCCGGTAGCTATGGCAAATTATGATTCTCTGCATATCACAGTCATACAGAACGAGAAAATGATCGCCCGTATCTTTGACCAAGCGCAGCAGGCGGTATTTGCCGCTCTTGGAGTCAACAAGAGCATGAACTACGGAGCGAAAACGCTAATCGTCATCTCTTCTCTGCCACCCCACAGAGAGGGCATGGATTATGCCAATGGCGGCATCATCATAGAAAATATGGTTCTTGCGGCAACGGAGCTAGGTGTGGATAGCTGCATTATGGGTGCGCCCATTGCTGCGCTTGCAGGAAGCCGTGAGCTTTGTGAGGCGGTGGGTATCCCGGAGGGCTTCAAGCCTCTGGTGGGTTCGGTGTTTGGCTATGGCGCAGTGGAGACTCCAGTAAAGAGCCATAGGATTGCGGTGAATCGGGTGTAAGATCATCATACCATATTAAGTAGGAAATTAAAAATGCGGGAGCGGTTGGTTTTTGATTCCAACCGCTCTCATATTTTATTTTAAGATAGAACCGTCATGGAATGCCTGCCCCACCTTTTCCCCTAGCACCAGATAGTGATGACTCATGGGGTCATAGGTGATGGGTTGCAGTTTGTTTGCATCCACCTTACCATTTTCACCCAAAACAGATTCATCCGCACAAACATTGACGATACGCCCCACCAGGCGGCAGGTTTCCGCATCATAGGAAATGACTTCGCACTCCAAGGCCATGGGAAGTTCCTCAATAAGGGGGGCATCCACAAAGTCGGACTTGCCCGCATGAAAACCTGCCTTTTCAAACTTATTCGGTTCTTTCTTTCCGGAAACCATGCCAACATAATCGCAGGCGGCCAGCATTTTGGCAGTACCTATAGATACCGTAAATGCCTTCCGGTCAAGAAGGTTCTGGGCGGTCTTATGCGCAGAATCCACACAAATGGTGATCTCCGCTTCCTCACTGATACCGCCCCAGGCTGCATTCATAGCATTGGGGGATCCGTCTTCATTGTAAGTGCCAATGATAAACACCGGCATAGGATAGCACATAGCTTTTGCTCCGAAATTTTTACGCATTTTTCTTCCTCCTTAGTTCCATTGATTCCAGTGTTCTTTTTCTGCCGCCAAAATCTCTTTGATTTGCGGAACGATCGAACCGCCAAATGTTACGGTTTCCTCGTGGGAAAAATAAATGATCCACCGGAAATCCCGGTCGGTATAGGCCACCTCGCAGCCGCAATATCCATCCATCTCCTCACATTCTGCGCAAGCAGGATAACGAGGCCAACATTCGCCATATTCGTAAATATGTTCCTCTGGAAGCCCGAGGACAGCGTTGATTTGAGTGAAATAGGGTTCTACATGATCTATATGCAGAAATAACTTTCCATCATCCTGCGGGCCTGACAAGGGATACCAAGACTTAGCCGGATCATAATTCCAAACCGTCTTAAAGTGAGCCATAAGCACCCCCGCCTCTTTTCCCATGATCCCCCGGTAATAGGGCACTTCAGGAAGTGGGCAGTTGGGATCCAATGTCTGCAAATACGCCCAAAAGGCAGTATTCGCAGCACGAATGTGAGCAATTTCCTCATGGGAGTGCTTATTCGGATGCGCAGGCTGCCAGGGGGTCGCCGCCAACACTCTGACTTCCCGCAGGAAGGCCAAAAAATCAGAGAACTCTCTGTCCAGTAATGTTCCTAATTTCTGATACAGTTCCTTGGTTACCGCATATCTGAGAAACAGTTTGCTCTGCCCATTTTCCCGCTGCTCTTGTTCATATTGAGTACGATATTCTGATGTGGTCTTTGCACACCAACAGCGGAGTGTCTCGATTACATTGTTGAATTTCATGGGTGTTCCTCCAAACTGTCATGCGCATCTTTCGTTTTTCAATTATACCGTAAAGTGCGAGCAAATGCAATATAAACACGGCTCAGAAGAGCTCATCAGTTTAGTGTAAAATGCACTTCAAAAAATGCTTTTCGCCTGCTTGGTAAGTTAAATAAAGTAATATCGCCACTACCGTTTTGAGTTGGGTTGTGATATAATCAATAAAAACACATTGGTTTTCCGAATCAGGCGAATTGTATAGACTTTGATCAAACTCGGAAAGCCAAAAAGGAGAACGATATTGTGAACAGTATAATCATCCGAAACGAAACCCTTGCTGACTACCGGACTGTGGAAAACCTCACCCGGGAGAGCTTTTGGAATGTGTACAAGCCCGGTGCGGACGAGCATTATTTCGTCCACAAAATGCGCTCCCACCCGGATTTCATCCCGGAACTGGCCTTTGTGCTGGAAAAGGAGGGCGAGATCATTGGCAACATCATGTATACCAAAGCATGGCTGGAAGACGAAGCCGGACAGCGGAAAGAGATCCTTTCCTTTGGCCCTCTGTGCGTAAAGCCCCAGTACCAGCGGCAAAAGCTGGGAAAGCTCCTCATTGAGCACTCCTTTGAGGCTGCCCGGGCGCTGGGCTACGATGTGAACATCAACTTCGGAAACCCCGGAAACTATGTCAGCCGTGGCTTTGTCAGCTGCAAGAAGAAAAATGTCAGCTTTGTAGTCCCCGGCAACTTCCCCACCGCCCTTTTGGTGGCAGAGCTTGTTCCCGGTGCTTTGGAGGGCAAAAGCTGGATGTACATTCCCAGCACCGCTGCGGATTGCTGCGAGGATGGGGATGCTGCAGCGGCATTTGATGCAGGATTCCCCCCTATGGAAAAGAAATGGATGCCCAGCCAGGAGGAGTTTTATATCTACAGCCATTCTTCCGTAGTGCGGTAAAGTTACAGAGATAACTCCATACCCAAAAGGATTTTTCATAGACTGACCGTTGGTCATATGTTATAATTGTACCAGATCATTACGACCAAAAAACCACATAAGGAGGAACCCAACATGAAGCCCATTACCGCTATTGTTTTAGGCGCAGGCAGCCGTGGAAGCATTTACGCAGGCTATGCCAAAGAGCATCCGGATGAGCTGCGCATCGTTGCCATTGCCGAACCAAGGAAAGACAGAAGAAATATGCTGGCAGATTCTCTGGGTCTGTCGGAAGATGCCCGGTTTGCTACATGGCAGGAGCTTTTGAGCCGCCCCCGCATGGCAGACTGCGCCTTTGTATGCACCCTGGACGATGACCACACCGCCCCCGCTCTCAAGGCCATGGAGCTGGGCTACCATCTGCTTCTGGAAAAGCCTATGAGCAACACGGAAGACCAGTGCCGCACCATTGTGGACACCGCAAACAAAACAGGCCGCACTCTGGCAGTGTGCCACGTGCTGCGGTATACTCCCTTCTACATGACCCTTAAGGCCCTGATCGATCAAGGCGAGATTGGCGAGGTTACCACCATCAACCAGATTGAAAACGTGGGCTACTGGCATCAGGGTCACAGCTTTGTCCGGGGCAACTGGAGAACCCTCCGGGAAACCAGCCCCATGATCCTGCAAAAATCCTGTCATGACATGGATATTATTCTGTGGCTCATGGGAAAGTCCTGCAAGCGTGTGCAGAGCTTCGGTTCTCTGCGGCATTTCAATGCAGAAAATGCCCCGGAGGGCGCTCCCCTGCGCTGCCTGGACGGCTGCCCCCATGCAGAGCGCTGCCCCTATTATGCCCCCAAGCTGTACCTGAATATGAAGCTCACCGGCTGGCCCGTGGATGTCATTACCACGGATTTAAGCGAAGAAGGCCGGCGCAAAGCCCTGGAAGAAGGCCCTTACGGTCGCTGCGTCTATCATTGTGACAATGATGTGGTCGACCGCCAGGTGGTGAATCTGGAATTTGAGGGCGGCGCCGTTGCCACCTTTACCATGACCGGCCTTTCTGCGGATTTCTCCCGGCAGCTCAAAATCTTTGGCACGGAAGGTCAAATCCAGGCGGATATGGGCACAAAGGAGATCGTGCTGCACCGCTTTGGGGAAGAAAAGAAGGCCATCCCTGTGGACATGGGCAAGGAGGCCAGCGGCCACGGCGGCGGCGACTATGGAATCATGCGGGACTTCCTGCAAGTGCTGCGGGAGGGCGGCGAGAGCAGAACCAGCGCCAATGTTTCTCTGCAAAGCCACCTGATCTGCTTCGCTGCGGAGCGTTCCCGAAAGGAAAATGTGGTTGTAGAGCTGTAAGCTCCTTTGACCTACCAATACATAGAAGATGGCTGCTTCCCCAAGCCGGGAGGCAGCCATCTTGTTATGCGTATGACATGAAAAAGTCACAAAACCAGAAAATACACCAAAATAAATCAGTCGATGCAGAAAGCAAACTAAATCATTGCATTATAGTTTACACTTTGTTCACTTGACTGATTGACATACTAAAATTACAATATATTTACATAGAATACTCGCTGCAAGCTCTTAAAAAGAAAACCTGTTAACATCAGCAAAAAGAAAAGGAGGACACCATGCGAAAACTGATCTGTTTTAGCCTTACACTGCTCTTGCTGTTTTCTATTGTCGGATGCAGCGGAAACCAACAAATTGAGCCTTCCTTGCCTGTTGAAACCGGAGCCACCGAGCCGCCCACAACCGCAAAACCTCTGCCTTTTGCTCTGCAACTGCCTGATGCATGGGATTACAAATGCCTCGTTTCTTACACCGAAGCCGATGCTACCCTCTACATTGACGGGCGGAAAACCCTGACAATCACCTGCACGGACAATGCACCCGGCGCCAAGAAGCTGGATCGGGAACTGGCCAAGGATGGATATATCTATTTTGCGGAAGATGGGGCGTATTTTTACTATTTTAAGTTTTATTGTAATGTGCCGGAAGCACTTCTGGATCATTTAGATTTAGAACTTCTGCCGAGAATGTACAGGAGCGAACGGTATGCGCCTGACATTGCAAAGAGTCACGTGGTACTATCGATCTTTCGCTTCTTGCATAATGGTCAAGTATTTGATACGGAACTAAAATTCACCTATAGCGGTTTAGAATCAAGCCTCATGGAATGTCAGGTACTCACAAAAGACGGGGTTTACACCAATCATCGCCTGGGACTTTCCATAACAATTCCCCCGGAAATGCGGGATGACTGTATTGTTCGCTCCATAGGATATGAATTTGGCGTGTATACCACAGAGGGAGAAAAGTCCTACATTATGTGCTATTTTGTCGCCTGTCCACCGGAGACTGTGTCTGCTTACTATTATGAATTTAGGCAACAAGTCGCTATAGGCGAAAACACACTCTATTGTTGCGGAAACATCTGGGATATGAAAATTTATACCCATCCATATTCAGACGCGCCGTATAACTATCCCGACCGTATAAGAGAGCGCTACACCTATGAAGATATCCAGCAAATCGTAGACAGTGTTGTTTTCCTGTCCCCAGACGGTGGCAGCGAAAACCAGCAAGTTGAGCCTTCCTTGCCTGTTGAAACCGAAGCCACCGAGCCGCCCACAACCGCAAAACCTCTGCCCTTTGCTCTGCAACTGCCTGATGCATGGTGGGAATACCGCTGTTCTGTTTCTTACACCGAAACCAGCGCTACCATCTCCTTTTACGGGATTGAAAACCTGACAATCACCTACACGGACAATGTACCCGGTGCCAAGAAGTTAGATCGAGAGCTGGCCAAAGATGGATATATCTATTTTGCAGAAGATGGGGAGCATTTTTACTATTTTAAGTTTCATGCTATGCGGGAAGAATTGCTGGATTACTTAGATTTATCACTCCTGCCGAAAAATCTCAGGGGTGAACAGTATACGCCTGACATTGCAAAGAGCCACGTGGTACTATCGATCTTCCGCTACTTGCAAAACGGCCAAGCATGTGACCCGAAACTAAAATTCACCTATGGCTTAGAATCAAGCTATTTGGAAGGCCCGGTACCCACCATGGATGGGATTTATATAAATCATCGCCTGGGACTTTCTATCACAATTCCCCCGGAAATGCGGGATGACTGTGTAATCCGTTCCAAAGAATACGAAGTCGGTGTATATACAACAGATGGGGAAGAAGCCTACATTATGTGCTATTTTATTGCCTGTCCGCCAGACTCGGAAAGTGCTTATTGGTACCATGTCATGCCGATGGCTGGCGTAAACGACAACACGCTCTATCGCTTTGGAAACTATTGGAGTGGGAAGTGCTATGAACATCCCAATCCAGACACCATATACCGTCATCCGGATCACATAGTGGATCGCTACACCTATGAGGATATCCAGCAAATCGTAGACAGCGTTGTCTTCCTGAACCTGGATGGCAGCGTTGAGACTTACTTGCCTATTAAAACCGAAGCCACCGAGCTGCCCGCAGCCGCAAAACTTCTGCCCTTTGCTCTGCGACTGCCTGCAGTGTGGAATTCCCGATGCACCACTTCTTACACGCAAACCGGTGCAACCATTTCTATTGATGGGAAGGAAACCTTGTCCTTCGTCTATATAGACAATACACCCGATGCCAAGAAGTTAGACCGAGAGCTGTCCAAGGATGGATATATCTATTTTGCAGAAGATGGAGCGCATTTTTACTATTATAAGTTTTATTGTAATGTGCCGGAAGCGCTGCTGGATTATTTAGACATAGAACTCCTGCCAAAAATGTACAGGAGCCTAAGGTATATGCCTGACATTGCAAAGAATCATGTGGTACTTTCGATCTTCCGCTACTTGCAAAATGACCAAGTATGTGACACAAACCTTAAATTTTCCGATGACCGTGTGGAATCAAGCTATTTGATTTGTTCGGCACCCACCAAAGATGGGGTTTACACCAATCATCGCCTGGGACTTTCCATAACAATTCCCCCGGAAATGCGGGATGACTGTATTGTTCGCTCCATAGGATATGAATTTGGCATACACACCACAGAGGGAGAGAAGTCCTACATTATGTGCTATTTTATTGCCTGCCCGCCGGACACGAATAGCGCAGAATGGTACAGTGCCTTGCCGCTGCCTGGTATAAACGACGATACACTCTATCGCATGGGAAACTACTGGGATGGGAATCCCTATGAGCATCCTGATCCATTCACCACAGACCGTTATCCGGATCACATAGTGGATCGCTACACCTATGAGGATATCCAGCAAATCGTAGACAGCGTTGTCTTCCTGAGCCCGGATGGCAGTGAAGAAGGATAGCTTCCAGTGCAGAACAAAATCCGACCCCCCTCGGGGGGTCGGATTTTTTATAAGCTGACTTACAGAAGAACCATGGAGAATTGGGACAAAATAATCAGGAACGCAAAATTATATGCAGAGAACTGCAAAATATAGCGGCCTGTTTTGCCACTGTTATATTTGCTGTATTCCCGGAAGGTGATTAAGCTGGCAAGGGAGGCAATGAGTGTGCCTACGCCGCCAATATTGACGCCCAGCAAAAGGTCCTTGTAGTTGTCCGTAAACTGGGAAAGGAGAATGGCAGAGGGCACATTGCTGATGCCCTGGCAGGACAGGACGGATACCAGAAGGGTGTTTTTCTCCAACAGGGAGGAAAACAGCCGCCGCACCCCATCGATTCGTGCCATATTGCCGGAGAAAATGAAGAAAAACACAAAGGTCAGAAGGAGGGGATAGTCCACCATTTTCAGAGCTTTTCTGTCCATAAACAGCAGAACCGCAGGGATTACCACCAGACCAACCCCATAGGGGATGCCACGGAAAACAATGGCAATGGCAAAAACAAACAGAAGCAAATAGGCAACAGAGCGGCCCACAGGCAGGGATACCTTTTCGTCTTTCAGTTCAAAGGGCTCAGGCTTCACAAAGATAAGGCAGCACAGGGTAATGAGGGCAACGGACAGAGCAAAGGGGGCTGCCATAATACCCATAAACTCCGGGGTGGGAATCTGGAACTTGGTATAGAGGAACAGGTTCTGGGGGTTGCCGAAGGGGGTGAGCATACCGCCTAAGTTGGCGGCAATGTTCTGCATAATAAAGGTAAAGGCCATGTACTTTTCCTTCCGGGTGCTGGTCATAACATAAGTGCCCAGCGGCAGAAAGGTAAGCAGGGCCATATCATTGGCAATGAGCATAGAGCCAATGAAGGTGATATACACCAGAGCAAGAACACAAAGTCTTGCATTGCGAAATACCTGGATGAGCTTTCTGGCCAAGATATAAAAGAAATTGATATTTTTTAAGGCACAGACCACTGCCAGCACGCAGAACAGGCAAGTCAGAGTCTTTACATCAAAGTATTCCAAATAGGCTTTATCCGGAGGCACGAAAAAGCAGGTAACCAGTGCCGCCAGCATGGCAATAAACATGACTGCATTTTTCTTGACAAAACCGGCTGCTCTCCCGGTTAAAACAGATAAATTCATAGCAATTCCTCCTTGCCGCAAAACGAATCCATTATGCAGGAAAAGGTTGAATTTGTCAAGAGATTCTTTCGGTAAAACGCAAAGTTCTGTGGAATGGAGTATGTCTGTTCCCCCCACAAAGAACGATACTGCAAAAGGTCGTTTCGGCTCTCTGCATCCTATTCATGGATTTCACTGAGAAAAGTATACAAAAATTGTTACTGAAAGTTGGTGGAATTGCAGAACTTTCAAAACTTTTGAATTTAGAGTTGCAATTAATATGGGTTTGGGTTATATTTATGTTACAGGAAATTGGAATCGTTTCCATTTTCGGTTTGCACCCCGGTTTTTCCGGAAAACGGGGTAAAAAATGGCTTTTCCGGCATTTGCCGCAAGCATATTTATCATACATATTTAGGAGGAAAAACAATGAAAAAGCTGTTTGCTCTGCTGCTGGCTTGCATCATGGTCCTTGGCCTGTTTGCCGGCTGCGCCGAAACCGACACCCCTTCCGTCTACTATCTGAATTTCAAGCCCGAACAGAATGATGCTTGGGTCGCTCTGGCTAAGTCCTACACCGAGCAGACCGGTATCCCTGTCACTGTCGTTACTGCCGCTTCCGGCACCTATGAGGAGACCCTCATGGCCGAAATGGGCAAGGACGAAGCTCCCACCATGTTCCAGGTTAACGGTCCTGTTGGTCTGGCTAACTGGAAGGACTACTGCTACGACATGGCTGGCACCGACGTTTACAACAACCTGACTTCCGACGGCTTCGCCCTGAAGGAAGGCAACGCTGTTTACGGCATCGCTTATGTTGTTGAGTCCTACGGCATCATCACCAACAAGACTCTGCTGGCTCAGGCTGGTTACACCGTCGAGGAAATCGACTCCTTCGAGGATCTGAAGAAGGTCGCTGAGGACATCACCGCTCGCTCCGCTGAGCTGGGCTTCTCCGCTTTCTCCTCCGCCGGCATGGACGGCTCCTCCGACTGGAGATTCAAGACCCATCTGGCTAACCTGCCCCTGTACTTCGAGTATCAGTCCAAGGGCATCGGCTCCAGCGAAACTCTGGACGGCACCTTCCTGAACAACTACAGACAGATCTGGGATCTGTACATCAACAACTCCACCTGCGCTGGCTCCGAGCTGTCTGCTAAGACCGGCGACGACAGCCGTAACGAGTTCCTGAACGGTCAGGCTGTGTTCTTCCAGAACGGTTCCTGGGAATACGGCAACCTGTCCGCTCAGTTCTCCGACGACGAGCTGGCTATGATCCCCATCTACATCGGCGCTGGCGACGAGGCCAAACAGGGTCTGTGCACCGGCACTGAGAACTACTGGTGTGTCAACAAGGATGCTTCCAAGGAAGACATCAAGGCCACTCTGGACTTCATGAACTGGTGCGTATCCTCCAAGGAAGGCACCGAGGCCATGGCTAACCAGATGAACTTCGTTATCCCCTTCAAGGCTGCTGTTGAGTCCCCCAACCTGTTCGTTAAGCAGGACGTGGCTTACACTGCCGCCGGCAAGACCCCCGTTTCCTGGAACTTCCCCACCATGCCCTCTGAGGAATGGAAGAATGTTCTGGGCAATGCTCTGACCGCTTATGCTGCTGACCCCACCGATGCCAACTGGGAAGCTGTTGTAGACGCTTTCGTTGACAACTGGGCCGCTGAATACGCTCTGAAGGGCTAATTCCAATCTCAAAGGGGTGGGCTTCCTGCCCACCCCTGTTTCCATATCTATAAGAACAAAGGGGAGCCATCCGGGATACCCGGAGTTGCCCTTTGCCCTTAAAACGGACAATACCCCCGAAAACCAGATGAAGGAGATGTTATTTCGTGACACAAGCATTAAAAAAGTGGTGGCCTGTATTTGTGCTGCCCACCGTGATCGCCTTCGCCATTGGCTTTATCGTGCCTTTTGTGGAAGGTCTGTATCTGTCCTTCTGCAAATTCACCACCATTAACAAAGCTACATGGGTTGGTTTCAGCAACTATATCCAGGTCTTTCAGGATGCCCAGTTCTGGGACTCTCTCACCTTCACCTGCAGCTTTACTGTAGTATCTACAGTGCTGATCAATGTATTTGCCTTTACAGTCGCCCTGATCCTTACCAAGGAAATCAAGGGCACCAATATCTTCCGTACTGTCTTCTTCATGCCTAACCTCATTGGCGGCATCGTTCTGGGCTATATCTGGAACATTCTCATTAACTGCTTCCTCAGCCTGATCGCAGAGCCCCTCATTGCCCTAAACAGCGCCGCAGGCTACTGGGGTATTATTATCCTCATGAGCTGGCAGCAGATCGGCTATATGATGATCATTTATATTGCGGGTCTGCAATCCCTACCCCACGATTATATCGAGTCCGCCCGCATTGACGGCGCCAGTGACCGGCAGATACTCTTCCGCATCAAGATCCCCAATGTGATGCCCTCTATTACTATCTGCCTGTTCCTCACCCTGACCAACTCCTTTAAGCTCTTCGATCAGAATCTGGCTCTCACCGGCGGTGACCCCAACCACGCCACAGAAATGCTGGCTCTAAACATTTACAACAACTTCTATAACCGCTCCGGCGCTGCCTGGAAGGGCATCGGTCAGGCTAAGGCCGTGATCTTCTGCATTATGGTCATTGCCGTTTCTCTGATCCAGCTCCGGGCAACCCGTTCCAAGGAGGTGCAGCAGTAATGGAAAAGAAGAAAACTTTTTCGAATGCCATATTTACAGTGCTTTTCTCCCTTGTAAGCTTGGCCTGGGTCTATCCCATCGTTATGATCCTGCTGAATACCTTTAAGAAGGAATCCGCCATCTCCACCAATACCGTTTTCCAGCTCCCCACCGCTGAAACCTGGGCAGGCTTTGAGAACTATGCCAATGCCATCGGTTCCAAGGGCTTCATATCCGCATTCCTTACAAGCCTGCTGATCACTGTTACCTCCGTTGTGGCGATCCTGCTGTTCTGCTCCATGTGCGCATGGTTCATTACCCGAATCGAGAACAAGATCACCAAAGGTATTTACTATTTGTTCGTGTTCTCCATGGTCGTCCCCTTCCAGATGCTCATGTTCACCCTGGCCGCAACCTCGGACACCCTGAACCTGAACGCTCCCTGGAATCTCTGGGTCATCTACCTGGGCTTCGGTGCAGGTCTGGCTGTGTTCATGTTCGCCGGATTTATGAAATCCATTCCCTTAGAAATTGAGGAGGCCGCCATGATCGACGGCTGCAACCCTCTGCGCACCTTCTTCCATGTGGTGCTGCCCATTTTGAAGCCCACCTTGATCTCTGTGGGCATCTTGGAGACCATGTGGGTCTGGAACGACTATCTGCTCCCCTATTTGACATTGGATCGCAAGCGTTTTACCACTGTTCCCATTCTGATCCAGTATTTCAAGGGCAGCTTTGGCCGGGTAGAAATGGGCCCCATGATGGCCTGCATCATGCTGACCATCCTCCCCATTATCATCATCTATCTCATTTGCCAGAAGCACATTATTAAAGGCGTTGTAGCCGGTGCGGTAAAGGGCTAAATCAGTTTTGTCACCATCAAAGAAAGGAGGGGGCGCTAATGACCATTAAGGATCTGGCAGAAAAGACCGGTTACGGTGTAGGTACTGTATCCCGGGTGCTGAATCACCAGCCCAATGTCAGCGAAAAGGCCAGAAAGATCATTTTGCAGGCAGTGGAAGAAAGCGGCTTTCAGATCAACAACAATGCAAGGCAGTTAAAACAGCATGCCTCCTCCATTTTGGTGGTGGTCAAGGGCACCTCCAACGAACTGTTTGAAGAAATGGTTCAAATTATTCAAAACCGCATTGCCCAGACGAGTTATCCCCTTTATGTGGATTACATGGACGAAGACGGCAACGAGGTTTTGCGGGCTGTGCACCTCTGCCGGGAAAAGAAGCCCCTGGGCATCTTGTTCCTGGGAGGCAACAGCCACAACTTCCTAAAAGATTTTGATAAGATCGGCATCCCCTGTGTACTGGTATCCAATGACGCATCCAGCCTCCCCTTCCCCAATCTTTCCAGCGTTTGCACCGATGACAGGCAGGCCTCCTGCAGTGCCATGGACTCTCTGGTAGAGCTGGGACACCGGCAGATTGTCATTGTAGGCGGTGACCGGGAAGTATCCGACACCAGCCGGCTGCGCTACGAAGGCTGTATGCAGTCCCTAAAAAAACATGGGATTGATTTTGATGACCAAAAGGATTACCGTCAAGTGCGTTTCTCCTATCAGGATGGCTACAATGCCACCCAGGAGCTGATACGGGACGGCAGGCACTTCACCGCCCTCTTTGCCGAGGCAGATGTTATGGCCATCGGTGCCATCCGCGCTCTGCATGACAATGGTCTGCAGGTTCCCGGCGATGTGTCTGTTATGGGCTTTGATGGTCTGCCCTTAGGGGCATTTCTGGTTCCCCAGCTCTCCACTGTGATCCAGTCTGTCCGTCTTATGGCGTATCGGGGGGCAGAGATCCTTTTAAAGTGCATGGAGGATGATGTCCCTGCCTGTCACGAATCCGTAGAGTATGCTCTGTGCCAGCGGGAAAGCACCCGCCGTGTGAGCAGTTAAGGAGGGTCTTATGCGCAAAAGCGGTATTTTGATGCACATATCCTCTCTGCCCGGCCCTTATGGCATCGGCACTATGGGAAAAAGTGCTTATGAATTTGTAGATTTCCTTCGGGATGCAGGCCAAAGCTATTGGCAGATCCTCCCCCTGTGCCCCACAGGCTACGGAGATTCCCCCTACCAGTCCTTCTCCACCTTTGCGGGAAACCATTACCTCATTGATTTAGATGCACTGATCGGCGAGGGGCTTCTGGACAGGCAGGAAGTGGAAGCAATCAATTGGGGTGAGGGCAGCCGGGTAGATTTCGGCTGTCTGTACGAAAGCCGCATGAAGCTTCTGCATCTGGCCTATGAGCGGTTTGTCCCCACAGAAGATTATCGGTCTTTTGTAGCGGACAATAAGGACTGGCTGGAAGACTTTGCCCTGTTTATGGCTCTGAAAGAGCATTTTCATGCGAAGGACTGGCAAAGCTGGTCATTGAGCCTGATGCTTCGGCTTCCGGATATGCTGGAAGCTTACCGCTGGGATCTAAAGGAATCCATTGATTTTCAGTGTTTCCTGCAGCATCGGTTCTTCCTCCAATGGAGCGCCCTGAGAAGCTATGCCAACAGAAACGGCATCCGTATTATCGGTGATGTGCCTATTTATGTACCTCTTGACTCCGCGGATGTGTGGGCAAATCCCGGACTGTTTCTTTTGGACGAAAATTGCCGTCCCAAGATGGTGGCGGGCTGTCCTCCGGACTCCTTCTCCGCAGAAGGTCAGCTTTGGGGAAACCCCCTGTATAACTGGAAGAAAATGCAGGACGAGGGCTACCGCTGGTGGATTCGCCGCTTAGGAGCAGCCGCAAAGATGTATGATGTGGTTCGTCTGGATCACTTCCGTGGCTTTGAAAGCTATTGGGCCATCCCTGCGGGAAGCAAAACAGCCATCGGCGGCCACTGGGAGAAAGGCCCCGGCATGGACTTCATCCGTGCCGTACAGAATGCCCTTCCCTGCCTGGATTTCATTGCGGAAGACCTGGGCTACATGACTCCGGAAGTTCGGCAGCTGCAGGAAGCCTCCGGCTACCCCAGCATGAAGGTCATGCAGTTTGCCTTTGATTCCAGGGAAGCAGGAGATTATCTCCCCCATTCCTACCCGGTAAACTCCGTATGCTATTCCGGCACCCACGACAACCCCACCTTGGTTCAGTGGTTCAGTGATGCCTCTGCCCAGGATGTAGCCACCGCCAGAGCATATTTAGGGCTGAATGCGTCCGAAGGTGACATCTGGGGCATGATTCGAGGCTGTATGGCCTCTGTAAGTGATACTTGCATCATTCAAATGCAGGATTACCTGGAGCTTGGAGCGGAAGCTCGTATGAACGCCCCCGGTACTCTGACCAATCGGAACTGGACCTGGCGAGCAGAACCGGGTTATATCAATCCGGAGCTTGCAAGAAAGATCCGGGAGCTAAGCGCCCGCTACGGCAGAACCAAATAAGAAGCTTTGACCTCCGGCCTAAGGCCGGGGGTCTTTCTTTGTACAAAAAATACCTCCAAAGACAAAGTCTTCAGAGGTATTTGGAAGTTATTGGGAACAAATTACATTTTCATCTGGAAATCTCCGGGGAAGCGCATGGCCTTTATCTGCATAAACAGATCCCCGGGGCAGCCGGAATCATTGGTAAAAGCGAACACCATGCTCTCTGCATTGCGGGAGGTAAGCCAATAGCCCCACCGCTGCAGATCCTTCCAGATCTCACAGATCTCCCTGGCATTCTCTCGAAGATCAGGGTAGCGCAGAGTGCAGAAAGGGTGAGTCATAAGCTGGGCGAGGCAGACACTTTCCGGGTCTTCCCCCGCACTGGCAAAATAATGGCTGATTCTGGGGTCTTCCACATCCAGGCCAGAGCAGACCTTCTCCATAATGCTCAGCAGGAGGCTCATTTTGTTGCTCTGCTCTAAAAAGGCAGCCTTGCTCATAAAGAACTGCTGGCGGCTAATGGCAGACCGGAAGGAGGTTCCGTTGACATACTTGTGGAGCATTGCCACAGTCTCCATTAGTAAAAAGGCCCAGGAATAATCTCATGCCCCATAAAAACAACTCCGTTTCTTGTAATACTGTCAACTTTACTGGAAACAGATGAAAAAGTCAAGCATCGCTTTTATTGCTGCTGTCTGTCTTTCATGCCTCTCTGGGGCCAAGCTGTAGTTCTTCCGCATAAATCTTCATAGCTTCGATGCAGATGGCGGCAACGTCCTTTACTTCCATACCCAGCATTTCGCAGCCCTTTTTGATCACTTCCCGGTCACATTTGGCAGCAAACTTTTTATCCTTAAACTTCTTCATAAAACTGGATACTTCCATATCCGTGATCCCGGCAGGACGCATCCGGGCAGCAGCCTGAATAATACCGGTCAGTTCGTCCACAGTAAACAGGGACATTTCCTGCTCTGTCAAAGGCTCTACATCATTCAGATGGATATAGCCATGGGACAAAATTGCCCGGACTTCCTCTGCTGTCAGCCCTGCTTCCAGAAGGGGCTTTTCTGTGTGGCTCAAATGTTCTTCGGGATACTGCTCATAATCATAGTCATGCAGATACCCAATGGCCATCCAGTGCCCCTCGTCCTGCCCAAAGTGACGGGCCAGGCCGCCCATGGCTACGGACACATTTTTGGCATGGAGGAACAAGTGCTCCTGGGTCGTAGTGGTGCTGAGCAGTTCCTTTGCCCTCTCTAATGTAAGCATAAAAGGTTCCCCTTCCTTCGTGGAAATTGTTTTGTCAACATTCATTCTACATGGAATTACAGGCCGAGTCAACAGACAATTCGCCCCCTTTGGGTAAAGGAACGGCAAGAAAAATCGTTGCAATATCACCTTCTCTCGTTTATAATGTACACACTGGATACAAAGAAACACAGAAAGGATTGTGCTACTATGAAATTTGATTTTACTACCATTATTGACCGAAAAGGCATGGATGCCATTGCCGTTGATGCCCTGGGCAACGGCTTCGCACCCGGCGCACCCAAGGAAGGCTTTGATGCCATTCCCATGTGGGTGGCAGACATGAATTTTGCCACTGTTCCCGCCATTACAGAGCTGATGATCGAAAGAGCCAAGCACCCCTGCTACGGCTACTTCTCCCCCCGGAAGGAATACTATGATGCCATCCTGGGCTGGCATGAAAAGCGCAACGGCGTAACCGGCTTAGAGCCTTGCCACATCGGCTATGCCAACGGTGTTCTGGGCGGTGTTGTCAGCGCAGCCAATGTGCTTTGCTCCAAGGGTGACAAGATCTTAGTTCACAGCCCCACTTACATCGGCTTTACGCATGCTTTGGGCGACTGTGGCTACGAGCTGGTACATAGCCCCCTGGTTCTGGATGAAGCAGGCATCTGGCGCATGGACTTTGCGGACATGGAAGAAAAGCTGGTCAAGAACAACATCCATACCGCTGTCTTTTGCAGCCCCCACAACCCCTGCGGCAGAGTATGGGAGCGGTGGGAAATCGAGAAGGCTATGGAGCTATTCCAAAAGCACAATGTTTATGTCATTTCCGATGAGATCTGGTCTGACCTGATTCTCCCCGGTCACAAGCACATCCCCACCCAGTCCGTCAGCGAAGATGCAAAGAACCGGACTGTTGCCATGTATGCTCCCAGTAAGACCTTCATCTTAGCCGGTCTGGTTGGCAGCTACAGTGTGGTTTATAATCCCTGGCTTCGGGACAGAATGACTAAAGAGGCTTCCCTCTCCCATTACAACGGCATGAATGTGCTTTCCATGTATGCCCTGATCGGTGGCTACAGCCAGCAGGGTGAGCAGTGGCTGGAGGAGCTGCTGCAGGTCATTGAGGGCAACGTAGATTTCGCCCTTTCCTTCATCCGGGAAAACTTCCCCGGTGTGGAAGTCAGCCGTCCTCAGGGCACTTATATGCTCTTTGTGGACTGCACCAAGTGGTGCCAGGATCACGGCAAGACCATTGATGAGATCGAGAAGGCCGCCTGGGATGTAGGCGTTGCCATTCAGGATGGTAGAATGTTCCACGGTCCCTGCCATCTTCGAATGAATCTGGCGCTGCCTCAGTCCAGAGTGGAGGAAGCCTTCCGCAGACTGAAGGAGTATGTATTTGTTTAAGAGAGCATAACAGGAGAATTGCCATGACCTACGAGCAAATTAAAAAAGATCCCGCCATTCGCACCTACATCACACAGGCCGATGCCTCTTTAGGGGCTTTGGGCTTTACGGAGCATAGCTTCGCCCATGTGACTAAGGTGGCGGAAATGGCAGGCTACATTCTGGATACTCTGGGCTATCCTGCCCGCACTGTAGAGCTGGCAAAGATTGCCAGCTACCTCCATGACATCGGCAATCTGGTCAACCGCTCCGAACACAGTCAAAGCGGTGCGGTCATGGCCTTCCGCATTTTGGATAACATGGGCTTTGCTCCGGAGGAGATTGCCCTCATTACCACCGCCATCGGCAACCACGACGAAGGTACAGGCGTTCCCGTCAATGCCATGGCTGCTGCCCTGATTCTGGCAGACAAATCCGATGTGCGCCGCTCCCGTGTGCGCAATCAGGATATGAGTACCTTTGATATCCACGACCGTGTAAACTACTCTGTCACCCACTCTCAGCTTACAATTAACGAAGGCCATACCGATGTGGTCCTGCGCCTGACCATCGACACCGGGCTCAGCTCCGTTATGGACTATTTTGAGATCTTCATGGGACGCATGATCCTGTGCAGAAAAGCAGCCGAGCGACTGGGTATGCGCTTTAAGCTCATTATCAACGATCAGCAGCTTCTGTGATCCCCCACTTCCCTACACAAAAGAATTTTTAGAGAAATGAGGATAATTTATGGACATTTTTGATGTTCTTGCCCTAATCGGCGGTCTGTGCCTGTTTTTGTTCGGCATGAACATTATGGGTGAGGCCCTGGAGCGGCAGGCAGGCGGCAGCTTGAACAGTATTCTTGGCAAAATGACCTCCAACCGCATTCTGGCGTTTTTGACCGGTATAGGTGTAACTGCCATCATTCAAAGCTCTTCCGCTACCACAGTTATGGCCGTCGGCTTCGTAAACTCCGGCATTATGACCCTGCGGCAGGCCATCGGCGTCATCATGGGCGCAAATGTAGGTACAACCATCACCGCATGGATCCTGGGTCTCACCGGTCTGGAAGGCAGCGGCATCATTGAATTTATGAAACCCACCTCCTTCACGCCCCTTTTGGCCCTGATCGGTGTGATCTTCTATATATTCCTGAAAAACGGCAAGCGGAAGAACACGGGTCTAATTCTGCTGGGCTTCGCCACATTGATATTTGGTATGGATGCCATGAGCACCGCTGTAAAAGGCCTCAAGGATGTGCCTCAGTTCGGTGAGATCCTCCTGCTGTTCCAGAATCCTCTTCTGGGTGTGCTGGCAGGCGCAGTGCTGACTGCCATTATTCAGTCCAGCTCCGCTTCTGTGGGTATTCTGCAGGCCCTTTCCGTAACCGGTGGCGTGACCTACGGCGCTGCCATTCCCATTATCATGGGTCAGAACATCGGCACTTGCATTACAGCAATCCTCTCCTGTGTAGGCGCAAATAAAAATGCCCGCCGTACCGCTCTGGTGCATCTGTGCTTCAATCTCATTGGCACTCTGGTCTGGGTCACGGTCTTCTGGATCGTCAAGGCCGCCATGGCGCCGGCACTGTTGAACTCTCCCATTGACGGCTGGGGCATCGCCATTTGCCACTCTGCCTTCAACATCGCCTGCACAGCTTTGATGCTCCCCCTGGGCGGTTTCCTGGAAAGACTGGTTTGCAGACTCATTCCTGACAGCAAGCAGCCGGAGAAGTTCGCAGAGCTGGACGAGCGCCTTCTGGTCACTCCCTCCATTGCTCTGGAGCGTTGCCGCGCCGTTGCGGAGCAGATGGCTCTGTGCGCCGCCGGCACACTAACCGCCGGCATGGATGCCCTGCACAGCTACAGCAAGGAACTGGCTGAAAAGGTTCGCAAGGGCGAAGAAGAAACCGATGAGTACGAAGATATGCTGGGCTCTTACCTGGTAAAGCTCAGTGCCGCCAATTTGGGTGAGGAAGAAAATGCCCAGGCTGCCATGCTTCTGAAAGCCATTGGAGATTTTGAGCGGATCTCCGACCACGGGGTCAACCTTCTGGAGGTTGCGGAAGAGCTGGAAGAGAAAAAACTGAAGCTTTCCGATGCAGCCCGGGAAGAGCTGGAAACCCTTCTTGCCGCAGTTCGGGAAATTATCCGCCTCTCCTTTGCAGCTTTTGCGGAAAACGATGCAGAAAAAGCAGAGCAGGTAGAGCCTCTGGAAGAAGTCATCGACGAACTGAAGGACGCTCTCCGCACCCGTCACATTATCCGCCTGCAGCAGGGCATTTGCAGCATTGAAACCGGCTTTGTATGGTCTGACCTGCTCACAGGACTGGAGCGCATTGGCGATCACTGCTCCAATCTGGCCGGCTGCATCATTGACCTTGCCAACCACAATATGAATATGCACCACAACCTTCGGGAAGTGAAAGCGGAAAGCAAGGTATATGACGAACTGTACCGCAGCTATGCCGCCCAGTACCGCCTTCCCTAAAAAGGTTAAAAATTCCCTCCGGCTAAGATCGCAGTCTTGCCGGAGGGTTTTCTATGGATTTTTACATTTTTGTTTTCATGAGCTGCTCGTCTTCCTTGACTTCTTCTTTATAGGACTTGGCAACCAGCATATGCCGCACCACAAAGAGAGCCACGATACAAGCAACGCCAATGGCGATGGCCCAATGGTCGTGATGGTTGAGCACCACATAGCGGGAGAGTGCCATGATCAGCAGTTCCAAAATATTGAAGGCCGTGGGGCGCAGCAGCATTTTCACAAACTCGACTGCAACAACCAGGTTGGTGATACTGGTCAGGAATGTATTGAGGAAATTAGGCTCCATAAAGGCAGCCGGGTCGCAGCACAGGCGGTAGACCTCAATGCCGATGACACAGGCCAAAACCAAAATAATGACCCCTGCCAGAACAAACTCCAAAACTTCCAGAACCGTGTTCATAAACTTGATGATTTTCTTTTTCATGGGCTCTCTCCTTTTGTGGGTATAATATCAGTATACTAAAAAAACGAAAATCCGTCAAGAAAAAAGCCCACAGAGTGCCGAAAAATCATTCTGTGGGCATATTTTCTAAGATTACCGTCCAGTCGGCGCTGTAGAAATTGCGTACGCAAAGCGTAAAAACTCCCGGAAGGGCATTTCCTTCCGGGAGAGGCTTGTGTTATATAGCTATCTTAGCCCCAAAGATTTTCGGGGTAGAGGCCGTTGGCAGTCATTTCCGCAATGGCGGCAACCACAGTAGGCTTGTCTTCCTTGTAGGTAACACCGTACCAACGGTCAGCGCTGCGCAGAACCTTGACTCTGCCCTTGCCCTCCTGCAGAACACGGCTGACTACCGCAGGCAGGAAATACTCTGCCTTCTGAGGATTATTCTTAATGGCTTCATCCAAAAATGCGGGGAAGCCGGCCCATGCCTCATCCATGTAGCTGCGGTGGAAGCCCCACAGATTCATGGAAACAATGGTATCCGCAGGAAGATCAGTCCAGGTTTCGCCGTCGTCCTCGGTATAACGGGGGCAGGCTTCACCCTTAACGATCTTGGTGCGCTCCACTACATTGGCAAGGTAGCCGTCGGCGGTTTCTTCACAGACGCCACGGGCCACATGGCCGTTCTCGGTGACGGTGTTCTTCAGAAGATAGCCAACCATGGCATACTCATAGCAGCCAGGCTGATCGGGGTTGGCGGAGAGATAATCGAAGATCTGCTTAAAACCCTCAGGGCCATAGTAATCGTCTGCGTTGATAACTGCGAAGGGGCCATCGACCACATTTCTTGCGGCCAGAACTGCCTGTGCTGTGCCCCAGGGCTTCTGCCGCTCTTCAGGGCAGGCATATCCTTCGGGAAGATCGTTCTTGTCCTGATAGACATACTTCACTTCCATAACCTTGGAGATCCGGTCCCCGATACCCTCACGGAAGGCCTGGTCGATCTCCTGCTTGATCACAAAGACCACAGTTTCAAAGCCTGCCCGACGGGCATCATAGAGAGAATAGTCAATAATAAGCTGATTGTGTCCGCTGATGGGGTCCAACTGCTTGAGGCCGCCGTAACGGCTACCCATACCGGCTGCCATAACAACAAGAACAGGTTTCTTCATGGAAATGCCCTCCTAAAATTCTCCGGTCATCTACACCGGGTATTGATGATAGTTCTATTATAATACCTGCAGCCCTCTTTGGCAATGTCAAAATCCACAATCTTTTTGCAAAAAGTACCCAAAAAGTGCCCTTGGTCGAAACCAAAGGCACTTTTGAGATAAATTTACAGAAACAGCTTGACAACCAGCAGCACCGCCACTCCGGGAAGACCCAAAATGCCTACGACGGCAGCGGAAGCAAAGTTCAGGTCAAATACGATTCCCGTGAAATTGGACAGAAGGTTCAAAAGAAACAGCGCAACATAGCCTGCGGCTGTGTTGATCAGCAGCTTCAAGATCCACTTCATGGGCTTGGACAGCAGCTTGATGAACAAAAACGCCAGCACCAAGACCACCACAATGGAAATAATTTCAGGCATGCGTGCATCTCCTTTCCGGGATGGGACTTACATCTTTTCAGGGGCGCGGAAGCCCAGAAGCTGGGTACAGGCTTCCAGAATATTCTTGGCAAGGCCGATAAGGGCAATATAGCCAGCCTGCAGCTCCTTGTTTTCCTCGGTGAGAATCCGGGTGTCGTGATAGAAGGCGTTGACCGCACCGGCCAGTTCATAGATATAAGCGCAGATCAGGTTGGGCGCAGAGTTGCGGTAGGCACCTTCCAAAGCAACATGGAGATTGGTAATGGACAGCATCAGGTCCTTCTGTGCCTTGGTGGCAGGGGCAACAATGGGAAGCTTCTCCCATGCACCGTACCGGGAGAGGATACTCTTGATCCGAACAATGGTATACAGGATATAAGGGCCGGTGTTGCCTTCAAAGGCGGCAAAGCGGTCCATGTCGAAGATATAGTCCTTGGTAGGCTGGTTGGACAGATCACCGTACTTCAGGGCTGCCATGGCGATGAGTCGGGTGGTGTTCTCCACTTCATCCTCGGGGACAATCTTGTTCTCTACCACCTTGGCACGGACGAAATCCGTAATTTCCGCAATGAGCTGCTCCAGACGCATGGTGCCGCCGCTGCGGGTCTTGAAGGGCTTGCCATCCTTGCCGTTCATGGTACCGAAACCCAAAAATTCCAGTTCGGTTTCGGGACGGATGATGCCCGCCATGCGGCTTGCCCGGAAGATCTGCTCAAAGTGCAGGCTCTGCCGCTTGTCCGTCAAATAGAGGATCTTGTCAGGCTTGAAGTCCCGCTCCCGCTGTACCATGGTGGCAAGGTCTGTCGTACCATACAGGCTGGCACCGTCGGACTTTACCAGAATACAGGGGGGCATTTCCTTCTTGTCATCTTCTCTTGCCACAGGGAAAATCACAGCGCCCTCGCTCTCGCAGGTCAGCCCCCTAGCCTTCATATCTGCCAGCATGGGAGCGATAAAGGGCTTGGCATCACTCTCGCCCAGCCAGGATTCAAAGTGGACATCCAGATTGTCGTAGTTCTTTCGAATGTCTGCCAAAGACAGGCGCATGATGTGCTGCCACAGAGCCCGGTATCCGGGTCTGCCTTCCTGCAGGGCGACAGTCGCCTCATGTGCCTTCCGGGCAAACTCCGTGTCTTCCTTGCTTTTGGCAGAGGCGGCGGGGTAGATTTTCTCCAACTCGGTGAGGGTGAAGGGGGCTTCTTCGGGGTAAGGTCCGGTGAAGCTCTCGTCAAAGTAGCACAGCTCCGGCTGCTGCTCCTGAAGGCCCATGATAATCAGGCCCATTTGCAGACCCCAGTCGCCCAAGTGCACATCACCAATGGCATTGTTGCCGAAATACTTATAGATGCGCTTCATGCTCTCGCCAATGATGGCAGAGCGCAGATGGCCGATGTGCAGAGGCTTTGCCACGTTGGGCCCACCGTAGTCCACCACGATGGTCTTGGGAGTAGCTTCCTTCTGCAGACCGAAGGCATCGGCAGTGCGCATGGCTTCCAGATAAGAGGCCAAAAAGCTGCCGGACACCCGGAGGTTAATAAAGCCAGGGTTCACTGCGGTAACTTCTTCAAAATCCTTTGCTGCCAGCTTTTCTACTACAGCTTGGGCGATCTGAATGGGGGCTTTGCGATAGGTCTTGGCGGCGGACATAGCACCGTTGCATTGGAACTCGCAAAGGTCGGGGCGGTTGGAAACAGTCACTCTGCCGAAGCTGCGGTCAAAACCGGCAGCTTCAAAGGCATCGCCCATCTTCTGAGAAATAAAATCAAGAATTTTATCCATGGATATTCTCCTATAACATAATATGGTATCGTGCATTATAGAATACCAAATCTTACCCAAAAAGTAAAGAAGGAAAATTGCGAATCGCACACCTTCGCCGCCTTGACATTCCGTCCCTCCATCCGTATAATATAATCAGAATAATATGTCCGCCTGCGGACACTACACAGAGAGGAAATGGCTTATGTATCAGGTTATTTTTCAAATCGAAGGTGCAAATCCTGTCACCATAGAAGCCAACGACGGCGACAATCTGCTGGAACTGGCCCGCAGAGCCAATGTAGCCATTGATGCCCCCTGCTCCGGCAACGGCTCCTGCGGCAAGTGCCGTGTAAAGCTGATCTCCGGAGAGCTGGAAAGCCCCAAGACCCGCCACATCACCCAGGAGGAATATGACATGGGCTGGCGGCTGTCCTGCGCTGCCAGGGTCAAGGGAGATGTGGAAATTTTCGTTCCCGATATTGCCTCTGCCTATCAGTCCCGGATGAAGACTGCCGACCTGTCCTCCGGCAAGGAGCAGGCTATTTTCGAGGAGATCAAAAAAGATCTGCAAGGCTCCGGTATCATCTTTACCAATGCCTTCCGGGCTGTACAGTTAGAACTGGCAGAACCCACTTTGGATGACACCATGCCCGATAACGAGCGGCTTACCCGGGCTTTAAGCAGCGCTCTGGATATTTGCGATGTATCCATCCCCTATGCCCTTATGGTGAAGCTGGCTAAGACACTGCGCGAAAATAACTTCCGTGTCACGGTGAAGGGCGAACTAAAGGATGACCGCTTCCTGGCCATGGACATTACCACCTATGAAGATACCAAGCTGGTGGGCTGCGCCATCGACATCGGTACTACCACTGTTACCATGGTTCTGGTTGACCTGAAAACCGGGGAAATTCTGGCAAAGGGTTCTTCCGGCAACGGGCAGATCCGCTACGGTGCGGATGTTATCAACCGCATCATTGAGCAAGGCCGCCCCGGTGGCAGAAAGAAGCTCCAGGATGCCATTATCAAAGAAACCCTCTCCCCCATTATTGCCAATCTGTGCAAGGCCGCAGATATTTCTGCCCGGAGCATCCTCCGTCTTGCCGTGGGCGCAAACACCACCATGAACCATCTGCTCATTGGTGTGGATGCGGAAAGCGTCCGCATGGAGCCTTACATCCCCAGCTTCTTCTCCTGGCAGGGTCTTACGGCCGGTGACCTGAAGCTACCCGCTCATCCCCTCGCCCCTGTCCTCATTGCCCCCAATATCGGCTCTTATGTAGGCGGCGATATTTCTGCCGGTACTCTGGCTACCCTTATGTGGGACACCGACGAAATGTGCCTGTTTATTGACCTGGGCACCAACGGCGAGCTGGTCTTCGGCAACCGGGACTTCCTCATGTCCTGCGCCTGCTCTGCCGGCCCTGCCTTTGAGGGCGGAGACATTTCCTGCGGTATGCGCGCAACGGACGGTGCTGTGGAAGCCTGCACCATTGACGGTGCTACCATGGAGCCTACCCTTACCATTGTAGGCGAGGAAGGCCAGAAGGCGGTCGGCATCTGCGGCTCCGGAATCATCGACATTATCTCCGAGCTGTTCCGTACCGGCATCATCAACGCCAAGGGTCTGTTCTCCAGAGAGGGCAGCCGCATCCGTCGGGACAAGCACGGCATGGGGCGGTATGTACTGGTAGAAGCGGAGGATTCCGAAACCGAGCGGGAGATCTCCATCAACGAAGTGGATATTGACAACTTCATCCGTGCCAAGGGCGCCATCTTCTCTGCCATTGACACATTGCTTCAGTCCGTAGATATGACTGTGGATATGATCGACCATGTGTATGTAGCCGGTGGCATCGGCTCCGGCATCAACATGGAAAATGCCGTCAATATCGGTATGCTTCCCGATGTGCCTCTGGAAAAGTTCTCCTACATCGGAAACTCCTCCCTCACCGGCGCTTATGCCATGGTAGTCAGCGATCCCGCCAACGAAAAGCTGGAGGAAGTCGCCGCCAACATGACCTATCTGGAGCTGTCCACCCATCCGGGCTACATGGACTCCTTCGTTGCCGCCTGCTTCATCCCCCATACAGACAGCAGCTTATTCCCCAACAGCAAGCAGGAACGGTACTAATTAAACAGAAAAATCCCCGGTTGTGCTTTGATCTGCTCCCCGTCAAACGGTAGTATGCGGCTCTGGATACGCCAAACAGATTACAGGACAGTTCTACCGGATACCCATATTCTTCCTTGCCTTCCTTGATTGCCAGATAGATATGGGACTGTCGTATTTGGCTCAGCCCCGCCTCCTTTCTATCTCCTCCAATTTTTTTAGC
>JAZQXK010000165.1:0-2213 GCA_045632785.1 Faecousia sp. | reverse complement strand
TGCGGCTGCGCCGGGGGTGTCGGAAGTAACCAGAGTTTCCGCAGGCAGGGTGCGGAACAGAACGATATTAAACAGGGCATACACCACAATAACAAAGACAATGCCCACAGTAATGACCAGAGGCAGGTTCTTCTTGGGGTTCTTCATTTCCCCTGCCATGTTGGTTACACCGATCCAGCCGTCATAGGCCCACAAAGTACCCAACACAGCCGCACCCATGGCGCTCTTGCCGATGAGCTCAGAGGTAAGCCCTTCTGCGCCGGGAGCAAAGCCACGCATAAAGCCCACGCCCAAAATGGCAACCACAGGAATGAGCTTGCCTATGGTAGCGGCCACCTGAATAAAGCCGCCATATCTGGTGGACAGGATGTTCAGAAGCAGCAAAAAGCCCAGGATGCCCACAGCCAGAAGCTGCTGCTGGAAGCCGGTCATGGGGATGAAGAAATTAGCATACACAGAGAAAGCGATGGCCTGAGCCGCCACAGAGGCAGGATAGGAGATCACAGACTGCACCCAGCCCAGAAGGAAGCCCCACACCGGGCCGTACAGCTCTTCCAGATAGGCGTAAAGACCGCCGGCTCTGGGAATATTGGAGGAAATTTCCGCAATGGATAAGGCAGAAGCCAGGGTAATGATACCACCGGCCAGCCATGCGATCAGGGAAAGCATAGGACTGCCCGCATCCTTTAGGACGATGCCGGGCTTCAGGAAAATGCCGGAGCCAATGATCATGCCCACCACAAGGGCAAGACCTTGCAAAATACCAACAGACTGCTTTGCTTTCTTGTTCAAGCAGACCAACCTCTTTCTTTTGTGCCAAAATTCCCGGAATCAGGGAATTTTCAGGCGAAATCTCAACTATTATACAAAGAAATGCTGTGGATTGTCAATGAGAAAGCACAGAGTTTTCCAACTGAGAAAGCACAAAAAATTCTTCTGCCGCAGAGCAGTCTATGGCCATCATTGCATCCCGGAGAAAACAGAATTTTTAACCGCTGCAGCCCTGCAAAAACCCATGATTTTGAGGATGATTTTGTTGGAGCGGGGTTTCTGTTTGGCTTTCCGGCGCCAAGTCTTCCACCTGCACTCCCTTGTAATAGTATCTCAAAATTTCCTCCCAGTTGCTTCCCCGAAGCGCCATAGCCCTGGCTCCGTACTGGCTCATGCCCACCCGATGCCCGAAGCCTCTGGTATGGAAGGAAACGCCCCCATCTTCCGCAAGCACCGTAAACACCGTAGACCGCAGACCCAAAAGCCTTCTCAACTCCTTTCCTGTAAAGACCTCGCCCCCGATCTCCATATGATCCACTCCTCCTCCGGGAGTCTGTACCGGCACTCCAAACCAAGCCTCCGGGGATTCGGGAAGTTTTAGTCCCGGTCGGGCTGACTCCAGAAGCAAGCGCAATTCTTCTTCCGGGAAGGTAAGGACTTCTCCGTCATAAGGGGCGTTTTCCCCGAGGCTGTCCACCGCCTGCAGATAGGGCACATCCGTCCCCCATACCGCAACCGCCGCCTCCGTTCTGCCCCCCGAACCGGAAAAGAAGGTGGCATCAATCAGCCGTCCCTCATAGGTCAGCACCTTTCCGTCTGTGGCTAAAACTGCCTTTTGGGCAGGCAGCCGCTTCTGCTCCGAAAAAGTATCCGGGTCTTTCCACGCCTGACAGCAGGAAGAATCGGTGCAAATGTCCCCTTCTTCGTGCTTTCCTCCCTGCCTTTGGCGCAAGGCATAGGTGCGGCACACCACCGCCTGCGCCTTCTGCGCCTCCTGGGGAAAGTCCGGAGGAAGCTCTCCCATAACCGCACCCAGAAGATACCTCCCCAAGGTCATGGTTTCGGTGTTTCCGTCAGGCAGGATCACCGAAAGGAAAACCTGTTCATCAGCAAGGGCGGCCTTTTCTGCGGGGGTGCTTTCTGTGGGGGGCTCAGTGTGAGAAACGACCGCACCTTGCCGGGGCTTGCCCACCAAAAACCAGGGAAGGCCAACGCATAAAAAGGTTGTCAAGGCGGTTAGGAGCAGGGCTTTTTTCATGGACGAGCCTCCTTGTGAGCAGTGGATATTGGACTGTGATTCCATAAATTTTGGTTTATCTTTCTAAGGTTGCTGGGCACCAAAGCCTCCCTTGTGTAAAGGGAGGTGGGTCGCCGAAGGCGAGCCGGAGGGATTGCCTAGGGCAGTTCGATTTCGTCAAAATGCTAACTAGAGCGGAAATTCC
>JAZQXK010000164.1:0-8133 GCA_045632785.1 Faecousia sp. | reverse complement strand
GGCAATCACGAGCTGGAATACGGGCAGTGGCAGCAGGTGGATATTCGGGGCTTGATGGAGGAAACCGGAGCTACAGTGCTGGACAAGGAATATCTGGATATAGAAATTCAGGGGCAGCCGGTTCGCCTGGGAGGGCTCTATGGCTACTGCCTGCCGGCAAAGTATCTCTTTACAGGAGAGGCAGACAAGGAAGAATGCGCCTTCCTCTATGATTTTCAGGACACCCCCCGGCACACCCTGCTTCTGAGCCATATACCCGCCTGCTGGATTGTAAACAAAGGACTGGAGGAATGGCAAGTGGATTCCGTATTCTCCGGCCACGCCCACGGCGGGCAAATTCGCCTGCCCTTCATTGGCGGCATCTATGCCCCGGATCAGGGCTTCTTCCCCGGCTGGGTGGAGGGTGTCACCGCATCGGAAAACGGGCAGAAGCATTTGATCATTTCCCGGGGGCTGGGTTCCAGCGTACCCTTCCCCAGAGTGTTCAATGCACCGGAGCTTGTGGTGGTAGACTTTGTGCCTGCCTCCTGAAAAAGCAAGCGCATAAACGCATACGCAAAAACGCCACCGGCTTCAAACCGGTGGCGCCTCTATATTTTCTAAGTCATCTTACAGCTCAGGGCCGTTCTGGGCGTTTTCTTTCTCCTGCTCTGCAACAAATGCAGCGGTAAACTCCGCTTCCTTGCGCAGCTTCCGGGCCTTGGCCTCGTGAACAATACCCACGATCAGATAGATCATGATCAGCACATGGAATACCGCTATGGGAAGAGATTCTCTGAGAACTTCATTTTCTACACCGATCATACCCACTGCCACAAACAGGCAGTCTGCCAGGTACAGAAGCGTTGCAATGATGCTGGCAGCAAGGCCCTTCTTCCAAAGCAGGGCACAGATTACCCAGCCAATCATGAAAACCAGAACAATGCCCAAGGCAATGACCATAAAAACGGTATCTCCGTACTGATACGCCTCTGCTGCGCTCCAAGAAAATGTCATGGGTGCAAGGGCGGAGAACAGAAAGATTCTTCCGGAGTCTGTGAAAACAGTAAGTATAATGTTAATCAAAGTAAGCACGATGACCACGAACAGAGAGCCTCTTGCGCCTGCGCTCTGCTTCTCGGAGTATGCCAGTGTGCCCTTCTGGGGCTGCGGGCCGCGACTTCTTGTAAATGCCATAAAAATCCTCCTTTTCTGTGTTTGGCAAGGGTATTATAGCATATGAGCTGGAAAAATCAAGTATTTTTTGTGGAGATACAAACTGTAAAAATCTAAGATCATACTTTGACCATTGTTTAAGTAGAATGACACGGAAAATCCCACGCAGCAAAAGCTGCGTGGGAAAATTTCTTTACTTACCGGACGTATTCGATGATAACACGGCGGTTAGGCTCGGTGCCGGTGGAGTGGGTGGTGATGTTCTCCATATCCTGCAGGGCCGCATGGATCACATGACGTTCATAAGCATTCATGGGCTCCAGGGTGGTGCGGCGGCGTACCTTCAAAACCTGCTGTGCCTTCTTCCGGGCATAGCGGCGCAGAGAGTCTTCCCGCTTGACCCGGTAGTCCTCTGCATCTACACCGATACGGATATGTCCTTCCTGGGTGCGGTTGATGGCATAGTTGGTCAAATGCTGGATGGCATCCAGGGTTTCACCCCGGCGGCCAATGAGCATTCCCAGCTCCTGACCCACCAGCTCTACCTGGTAGTTGTTGTCCCCAGTCTTTTCGGCATGGGGAACAGCGGTAGCGCCCATATGTGCCATAAGGCCGGTGAGGAAGCGCTCGATCTCGGCTTCAACAGTGCCTTCGGCGGCGGGAGCATAGGTCTTAGGCTCCTTAACTTCCTTGGCCTCCTTGGCCTTCTTGGGGGCCTCAGTCTTCTGCTGGGGCTTGACCTTGGGGGCATCCATCTTCTGCTGGGGCTTAGGGGCAGCCTTGGGAGCCTCCGGCTTCTGGACGGGCTTGGGAGCTTCTGCCTTAGGAGCAGCAGCCTTGGGGGCTTCTGCCTTAGCCTTGGGCTTGCTCCGGGAGGCGGAGGACAGAGCAGAAGCGGGCTTGGGATCGGGAACTTCATAGGTGACCTCGATCTTGCAGGGGCGTGCGCCGATACCGAACAGACCGGCCTTGGGACGCTCCAGAAGCTGAATGGTCACATCCTCCTGCGCCAGACCCAGTTCTTTCAGAGCGGCCTGGACAGCAACATCAAAATCTTTACCGGTTGCGATAAATTTCTTTTCCATATATTACTCCTCAATGTCTTTGCCCTTACCGTAGCGGTCAGCCCGGTATGCACGGCCCTTGCAGAAGGGGCGCTCAGGATCACCGGACAAAGGGGCATCCTCATCGCTCAATTCAGGCTCATTGGCCTTCCGTGCAGCGGCCAGCTCCTGCTCTCTCTGCGCCTGCTGGCGGTTCTGCATCTTCTTTTTGCTGGTGTTGCCCACGATACCGTCGGGATTTTCCGCTCTGCGCTGGGCACGGATGCGCTCCCGCTCTGCCTCTGCGGCAGCCTTCTCGGCAGCTACACGGCGCTTGATGTCGTCCTCGTCGGCATAGATCTTCTTATAGTGCTTGGTAAGCAGCACATCCTGCAGAATACCAAACACACCCTGAGCCAGCCAGTACAGGGAAAGGGCGCAGGGATACATAAAGCCGATCACCAGGGACATGAGGGGAGCGAAGAGCATCATGGTCTTGTTGTTGCCTGCGGCAGACTTGGCAGCAGCCTCGTCCACTTCGCCCTTCTCGTTTGTAGCCACCTTGGAGTTGAGCTTCTGGGTGATGGTCATAGACAGAATGTTGGACAGGGCAGAAAGCAGGGGGATCAGAGCGCCGCCTATGGTGCTCCAAGTCCATGTCCATGTCCAAACTCTCCAGGTGGGGATCTGCGCCAGATCAATGCCCAGGAAGGAGAAGTTCAGGCTTTCCAGAGTCTGACCTGCCAGAGAGGGCACTGCCTCCACCAGCTGAGGGGCATACTCTGTCAAATGGGCTGCGGCAACGATCTGGTCGTAGAAGGAGTTGCCGCCAAAGGCGCCGGGGTTCAGGGTCTTCATGGCCTCCACAATAGCAACAGCCTCGTCCTTGGAGAAGTGCAGCATATAAGTGATAGGCTCACGGATAACATGGTACAAAGGAATCAGGATCAGCAGGGGGATCAGCATCCACAGACAGCCGCCGAACATACTGACACCTTCGTCTTTGTAGAGCTTCTGGATTTCCATGTTGGCCTTATTCCGGTCATCGGCATACTTATCCTGAATGGCCTGGGCCAGAGGAGCCAGACGAGCCATAGCCATGGAGCTTTTTTTACTCTTTGCGCTGGCAGGCAGCAAAATGAGCTTCAGAACCAGGGAGAAGAGAATCAGGGCAAGGCCGTAGTTCCCGGTAAACCGGTTCAGGATGTCCAACAGCCACCCGAAGGGAACACGAATAATGTCCCAGAAACTAAAAGCAAGAATCATAATATTCCTCCAAACTTAGGGAACAGGGTCGTAATAGTCACCCTTATAGAAGGGGTGACACCGTAACAATCGCCGCAGAGCCAAATAGCCGCCCCGCAGCGCGCCGTATTTGCCGATGGCCTCCATTGCATACTGAGAGCAGGTGGGGGTGAATCGGCAGCAAGGGGGAAACAGGGGAGAGATACAACGCCGATAAAAACGGATCAAAAGAAGCAGCAAGGTTTTCATACACTTTCCTCTCGCAGAACCCCCAGCCGACGGGCCAGGGACAGATAAGCCTGCTCCAGTTGCTTATAGCTCACATCCACGGCAGCGCTTCTCGCTACCACCACCAGGTCATAGCCGGGCTTGAAGTGCCCCTCATGGAGGCGGTAGATCTCCCGGAGTCTTCTGCGCAAACGGTTGCGCACCACAGCCTTCCCCAGCTTTTTGCCTGCGGTAATACCCACCCGGTTTTCCGGGGTGCGGTTCTTCCGGGCATAGAGCGCCAGATAACGGTTGGCGGCCTGGTCGCCGCTGCGGTACAGGCGGCGGAAAATGTGATTCAGTTTTAGAGGCTTGGAAAATTCCATAAAGCACTCCTTCCGCAATGGCAGGCGGAGCCGATGCTCCAAGATCTGTTGGCAACCTCAGAAAGAAATCCTTAGAGGTGCCCTAATAATAGGAAAAAGCCCCCGACTGCACGGATCGTGGCCGGGGTCAAACAATAAAAGGCGAGGGGGCGAACAGACTCTCTCCATTCACCCCCGCTGCAATCTCATCTTTATCGATGGCGTTATTCCCCATTCATGGGCGCCCGGGGACTCAGGCAGACAGAACCTTGCGGCCCTTGGCACGACGGCGGGCCAGAACCTTGCGGCCGTTAGCGGTAGCCATTCTCTCACGGAAACCGTGAACCTTAGCTCTGTGACGCTTTCTGGGCTGATAGGTACGCTTCATTCGGGATAACACCTCCTGTCAAAATGATGCTCAACAGCCGTTGCCGGCCGCAGCGAGTCAGTAGAAAACTAGCCCAATTGGGCAGTGTACCCGGCTATTATAGCTCAAAATCGCCCGCAGGTCAACTGTTTTTTTCAAAAATCCTTCCTTTTTTGAAAAAAGGGAGAGGGTTGTGCTTTGGATGAAGCAGGGGCGCAAGATGTTGTGGCAGAGATTCCTCCGGGGTATAGAAAAAGCTCCAAAGAGCCGCAGCCCTTTGGAGCAAATTGCATTATTGGGGGTTTACGGATCAGTCGCAATCGCAGCCGCCTTCGTGGCAATGGGCGCAGGCGCTTTCCTTAAACAGCTCGGGATCATAGGAAATGCCGTTGCGGTCGTAGTAATCCTTCACCGCTGCCCGGACTGCCTGCTCTGCCAGAACGGAGCAGTGGATCTTGGGTGCGGGCAGGCCGTCCAGCGCCTCAACCACAGCCTGATTGGAAAGGGACAGCGCCTCTGCAATGGGCTTGCCCTTGATCATTTCCGTTGCCATGGAGGAAGTGGCGATGGCAGAGCCGCAGCCGAAGGTGTTAAATTTCACATCTACGATGATGTCGTTTTCCACCTTAATATAAATCTTCATGATATCGCCGCACTTGGCGTTGCCGACTTCACCAACACCGCTGGCGTCGTCCAGCTTGCCCACATTCCGGGGGTTCATAAAATGGTCCATGACCTTCTCACTATACAGCATAATGAATCTCTCCTTTTTCAATAGCCTCCCACACAGGGGAAATGGAACGCAGGTAGGACACCACCTTAGGGATCTCCACCAGCATATAGTCAATATCTTCGTCGGTAATATCTTCACCCAGGCTCAGCCGCAGAGAACCGTGGGCAACTGCATGGGGCAGGCCCAAAGACAGCAGCACGTGGCTGGGATCCAGAGAGCCGGAGGTGCAGGCAGAGCCGGAGGAAGCGGCGATGCCCTTGGCATCCAGCAGCAGAAGCAGGGATTCGCCCTCAATGCCCTGGAAGCACACATTGACATTACTAGGAAGCCGCTTTTCCTTGTCGCCATTGACAATGGTAAGAGGCAGTGCACCCAGACCGTCGATCAAGCGATCCCGGAGAGCAGAGAGCTTTTTGCCGGATTGTTCCATATGCTCACAGGATTCAACCAGAGCGGCAGCCATGGCGGCGATACCGGGGACATTTTCCGTGCCGGCACGCTTGCCTCTCTCCTGAGCGCCGCCTTCAATGAGGTTGGTCAGCCACACGCCGGTACGGGCATAAAGGGCACCAACACCCTTGGGGCCGCCAAACTTGTGGGCAGACAAAGACAGCATATCAATATTCATGGCCTGCACATCAATAGGAAGATGGCCTGCAACCTGCACCGCATCGGTGTGGAACAGAACCTTGTGCTTCCGGCAGACCGCACCGATCTCGGCAATAGGCTGAATGGTGCCGATCTCGTTGTTGGCAAACATAATGGACACCAGGCAGGTATCCTCCCGGATGGCGTTTTCTACCTGCTGGGCAGTGACAAGACCGGCCTTGCCTACATCCAGCAGTGTAATTTCAAAGCCTTCCTTTTCCAGCCGCTTCAGGGCATGGAGAACGGCATGATGCTCAAACTTGGTAGAGATAATGTGCATCCTGCCCTTTTTCTTGCCCATCATGGCACCGGTGAGCAGGGCCTGATTGTCGGCCTCGCTGCCGCCGGAGGTGAAGTAGATCTCTCTGGCCTGCTTGGCATTCAGGCACTTTGCCACATCTTCACGGGCTTTCAACAGAATCTCCGCTGCGATCTGGCCGGTGGTATGCAGGGAGGAGGGATTGCCCCAGGCGGCATCCATGGTTTCCAGCATGACCCGGCGGGCAGTGGGAGAAACGGGGGTAGTAGCGGCATTATCCGCATAGATCCTTCTCATATTGATCATTCCTTCTTTGGAAATATATTTATAAGGGAGTTTCCTTTTGTTTCCATCCAAATGGTAGCATATAATTCCTAGTAAGTCAATGGGAATTAAGCCTTCTAATTCCCCTGTAAATTCCGGGATTTAAGTGTTTTCCCCGGCACAGCCGCAGGAGCTGTTTTCTCGGTTCACACCTACGGCGTCCTTAGGGAATCTTCCTTCCAAAAGATCAGCCAGGGTCACGCTCTGCAAGTAGTCCTCAATGAGCTTGTCCAGTTCCCGCCACATAGGGAATGTGATACAGCTTTCCGTTTTAGCGCAGCCGCCTCCCGGCTCCAGGCAGTATACAGGGGCCATGGATCCCTCAGTCAAACGCAGAATTTCCCCCACGGAGCAATCTGCCGGTTTTCTGGTCAGCCGATAACCGCCGCCTTTGCCGCGAAGTGCCTGCACAAGACCGGCTCTGTTTAGGATTGCCACAATGCTCTCCAAATATTTCATAGAAATGTGCTGCCGCTCCGCAACTTCACGCAAGGATATATAGTTTTCCGGGTCCTGCCGCGCCAAGTCCAGCATAACGGTCAGGGCATAGCGGCCCTTGGTGGATACCATCATAGATTCATACCTCCTGCAACCGTTTCTTACAGCTTTCCGGCAAGCCACAGCCGCTTAAATGCCTTGCTCCAATATTTCTCAGGCAGGATCAAAACGGAGCGGCAGTCCTTATGGGCAAGCACAGGAAGAAATCCACCCCGCAGTACCCTTCCAGGGAGAAGCTTTCTATGGATCATAGTGGGTATGAAAAAAATCTGTGCATCCTGCCCATCAAGCGGAACCATAAAGCTGAAGGAGGAGCTGTCATACTCATCGGCAACAACCTCGACCATCTCCCGGTATTGTTCCGGTACAGTTTCCAGGGGTTTATCCTTATATTGATATATGCGTCTGCAAAGCTCCCGCAGGAGTAAGGGTAACTCATCTACGGACGGCTCCGTTGAAAAGAGAACCTGCGCAGGGAAATTCTTACAGGGGAAGAATTTGAATAAATTCGAGTTAGCCTGCACAATATGGGCATAATGAACCTCGCCCTCCCGCAAAAGCTTCTCCTGATCTTGAAAAAGTCTGGCCAATGGGTGCCCATCCTGCAACACGGAAGGCCGTTTCAGATGAATCTTTTTCAAAGGGTTTTTATGGTAGTTTTCCCGCATAATTAGAAGCTCGTCCTTTAAGTACATAGGTAATCCTCCCCAATGGTTCAAAATGAGTTGTTTTGGTTGAATAGAATATAGCACAAGGAGGATGAAAAGTAAAGAGATCACCTTACAAGAGAAAAAACCCCGGTAGAGTGCATTAGGCAGAAAAAGACCCCACGACCGAAATCGTGGGGTTTGTGTTGGCATTACCTATTTTCCCGGGTAGGCCAAGTATCGTCCTGCCGTGAAAAAACACCCCGGTGGGGTGTTTTAGGCAGAAAAAAGCCCCGACTTTTCAGTCGAGGCCTTGTGTTGGCATTACCTATTTTCCCGGACAGTCACCCGTCAAGTATCGTCGGCGCAAATGAGCTTAACTTCTGTGTTCGGTATGGGAACAGGTGGACCCTCATCGCAATCAATACCAACTCGTATGGATGGGTTACAACCCATCTTTTATATATCAAAAGCTCAAAAGCTTTTAATAGCTTGGTGACCCATACCGGATTCGAACCGATGTTAACGGCGTGAGAGGCCGCTGTCTTAACCACTTGACCAATGGGCCATTGGTGCACCTTCAGGGACTCGAACCCGGGACCCACTGATTAAGAGTCAGTTGCTCTACCAACTGAGCTAAAG
>JAZQXK010000163.1:0-6115 GCA_045632785.1 Faecousia sp. | reverse complement strand
GAGTATGGGATCCACCCTTTGTAGGGGCCGGATACATCCGGCCCGTTCCGCACTGCAAATTTGTACGAATTCGCCCTAAATGGTGCTGTTTTTCAAACTTTTCCGCCGGGCCGGATATATCCGGCCCCTACAGCCTTCTATGGAAAACGGCCCGCTAAATTGGAATTTGACGGGTTCGCCATGGCATAATTTCAAATCCTTCCCCACAGGTGTACAGCCTTGCCCTCGGGGTGAATTTCCGTTTTTCGTGCTTACACACTATACCAAGTCTATCATATCATGATTTTTTCCTTTGTGCAACGAAAAAAAGCAACATTTCTATTGTGCTGGGGGAAAAGATTTGGTATACTATTCAGAAAGATAAAAAATAAAATGGATGTGTATTACCTTGAAGTATGGAATCTGGAAAACTGCGCCCATGAACCGGGATGGGGTAAACCGGCTGGCAGCCGGCGGCTTTACACCCCTGACCGCCATGGTGCTTGCCGCCCGTGGCTTTGATACCGCCCAGGAAGCCCGGGAATTTCTCCGCACCGACAGTGTCCTTCTTGACCCCTTCCTCATGAAGGATCTGGACAAGGCCGCCCAGCGAGTAAAGCTGGCTCTGGAACGGGATGAGCGCATCGTAGTCTATGGAGATTACGATGTAGACGGCATTACTGCCACGTGCCTGCTGACGGATTATCTCCGCAGCCGGGGGGCAGACTGCCTGTGGTACATCCCCGGCAGACTGGAGGAGGGCTACGGCCTGAATCCCATGGCTCTGCATCATCTGCAAAGCCAGGGGGCTGACCTGATTATCACCGTAGACTGCGGCATTACCGCCGTGGAGGAAGCGAAGCTCTGCTATGACCTGGGCATGGAGCTGGTGATCACCGACCACCACGAATGTAAGAAGCAGCTTCCTGCCGCCTGCGCTGTGGTGGATCCCCACCGGCCCGACTGCACCTATCCCCACAAGAATCTCTCCGGTGTGGGCATCGCCTTTAAGCTGGCTGCCGCCTTAGAGGGCAGTCAGGAACGGATTTTGCAGCGGTATGCGGATATGGTATGTCTTGGCACCGTAGCCGATGTAATGCCCCTGGTAGGGGAAATGCGTGTCTTTGTGGACAAGGGCTTGCAGGCTCTGCGGCAGCCCCGGCGCCCCGGCCTTGTAAAGCTTATGGAGGAAACAGGCTGCGACCCCGCTGCCCTCAATGCCTCCTCCATCGGCTATATCTTAGCACCCCGGATCAATGCAGCCGGACGCATGGAGCGCATTGAACTGTCTGTAGAGCTGTTTTTGACCAGGGATGAAAACCGGGCCGCGGATACCGCCAGAGCCCTTTGCCAGCTCAACCGCCAGCGGCAGTTGGTGGAATCCGGCATTTATGAGCAGGCCGTTGCCATGCTTCCCCACAGTGCGCCCCCCGATGCCATTGTTTTGGCTGACCCCGGCTGGCATCAGGGCGTTGTGGGTATCGTTGCCTCCCGGCTGGCAGAAGAATATTGCTGCCCCACCTTCCTCATCTGCCTGGACGGGGACAAGGGTAAGGCCAGCTCCCGCTCCTTTGGCGGCTTCAACCTCTTTGCCTGCCTGACAGAGCTTTCTCCCCTTTTGCAGACCTATGGCGGTCACGAGCTGGCTGCAGGCTTTACCATCAGCAAAGAAAATATCCCGGTCTTCCGAGAGAAAATCACCCAAAAAGCCAGGGATTTCTATGAAGACGCAGGCCCCAGAACCATTCTGGACATTGACTGCGTAATCCCCCCGGAGCTGCTGACTTTGGAGCAGGTGGAATCCCTGCAAGTCCTGGAGCCCTGCGGCACAGGCTGTCCCAAGCCGGTGTTCTGCCTGGAAAATCTGCGGATCGAGCGGCTTATGCCTGTGGGCAACGGGCGGCATCTGCGCCTACAGCTTCGCCACGGCGTCCAGAGCATCCCCGCCATTGCCTTCTCCTGCACCGCAGAAAGTCTGTCTGTCCGGGAGGGCGATCTGGTGGATGTGGCCTGCGCCCTGCAAATCAACGATTTCCGGGGCATCCGCTCCGTGCAAATTCAGCTTATGGACATCCGTCCCAGCTGCCCCTGTGCCTGTGATCCCGACCCGGAAGCATACAGAAGGCTGAAGGAAGGTCTTCTGACCCGGGAACAAGCCCGACATCTTCTGCCCCCCAGAAAAACCTCCGTAGATGTTTGGCGGTACTTAGCCCTGGAGGGACGCTCCTTTACCTGCGAGCCTTGCTGCCTTTGCCGCAAGATCGTTCGGCACACTGCCAAGCCCCTGAGCCTGTCCCAGCTTCTGGTTTGCCTGGATATTTTCCGGGAAGCGGGACTGCTTCGCCTGGAGCGGCAGCACCACACCGTATCCATTACCCTGACCCCTGGCACTACCAAAGCCGACTTGAACCAATGCCCCACCATGAAGCAGCTTCAACGCTTGACAGAGGGAGGTCACTATGGAAACATTTGAACAGCATTATGAATCCATGTGCCGCGCCATTAACAAGTATATGCCCGGCACAGATATGGCCCTCATTGACAAGGCGGTAAACTACGCCAATGCCCAGCACTGCAACCAGAAGCGGAAGGACGGCTCTCCCTATATCATCCATCCCCTTGCGGTGGCAGAGATCGTGGCAGAGCTGGGGCTGGACACCGATGCTCTTTTAGGCGCTCTGCTCCACGACTGTATCGAAGACACCTCCACCACCTATGACGAGATCGCCACCCTGTTTAACCCCACTGTGGCAGAACTGGTGGAAGGCGTCACCAAGCTGACCCGTGTGGAATATTCCACCGTGGAGGAGGAGCAGATGGAAAATCTGCGCAAGATGTTCATGGCTATGAGCAAGGACATCCGGGTCATCCTCATTAAGATTTCCGACCGCCTTCACAACACCCGCACCATGCAGTACCAGACCCCCAAAAAGCAGATCTCCAAGTCCATGGAGACCATGAATATCTATGCTCCCCTGGCTCACCGCCTTGGTATGCAAAAAATCAAGTGGGAGTTGGAAGACACCAGCCTCCGCTATTTAGACCCCACCGGCTACGATGAGATCATGGCCTACCTCAAACAGCACAAGGACGAGGCCGATGCCTTTATGAAAAACATTCAGTCCCAGATCACTACCCGGCTGTCCTCTGTTGGCATCCACGGATCGATCTACGGACGAATTAAGCACGTTTACTCCATTTACCGCAAAATGCGGGATCAGAAAAAGGATGTAGACGAGCTGTATGACCTTTATGCCTTCCGGGTCATTGTGGACTCCATCCCCGACTGCTACAACGTTCTGGGCCATATCCACGACCTGTTCAATCTGGTTCCCGGACGGTTTAAGGACTATATCTCCACCCCCAAGCCCAACTATTATCAAAGCCTTCACACCACTGTCATCGGCTCTCAGGGTGTACCCTTTGAGGTGCAGATCCGCACCTGGGATATGCACCAGACTGCGGAATACGGCATTGCTGCCCACTGGAAGTATAAGCAGGGCAGCGGTGCAGGGGTGGAAAAGGACTTTGAGTGGGTACGCCGCCTTCTGGAAAGCCAGCAGGACACCGATGCAGAGGACTATGTGCAGTCCCTGAAGATCGATATGTTCGACGACGAGGTCTTCGTCTTTACTCCCAAGGGCAACATCATCAGCCTGCCTGCGGGGTCTACCCCCATTGACTTTGCCTATGCCATCCACTCCGGAGTCGGCAATGCCATGGTAGGTGCTAAGGTCAACAACCGCATTACCAACTTTGATGCGGTTTTGCACAACGGCGACATTGTAGAAATTCTCACCTCCAAGACTGCTAAGGGCCCCAGCCGGGACTGGCTCTCCATCTGCAAGAGCAACCAGGCCAGAACCAAGATCAAGCAGTGGTTCAAGCGGGAGAAGCGGGAGGAAAATATCGTCCACGGCAAGGCCAGCTTCGAATCGGAGCTGCGCCGGGTAGGCTTCAGCCTTGCTACAATACAGGATGAAGAGCTGCTGCCTGTGCTTCTGAAAAAACTGAGCTTCGAGGACCTGGACGATCTGTATGCTGCCATTGGCTATGGCGGACTTACGGCAGTCAAGGCTGTGGGCCGTATTCGGGACGAGGTTCTCCGCCACACCCGAAACAATCCCATCAAGGAGCAAAGCAGCCCCCTGCGCACCATTCCCCAGTCCACCATCAGCCGCCACAGTGTCAACGGCGTCATTGTGGAGGACATTGACTCCTGCATGATCAAGTTTGCCAAGTGCTGCACCCCTGTTCCCGGGGATGACATCATTGGCTTTATCACCAAGGGCTTCGGCGTGTCCATCCACCGGCAGGACTGCTCCAATGCCCAGGATCGCCAGGATCCCAAGTATGCAGGCCGATGGGTATCCGTTCACTGGGCGCAGGAGGAAAATCAGCCCTTTACCACCTCTCTGGAGCTGGACTGCATCACAAGAAGCGGCCTTCTCATGGATGTGGCCACCGTCCTGACCTCTGCCAGAGTGAAAGTGCTGGAGCTTTCCGGCAAGGATCTTCCCGGCGGTCACAGTACCTTTACCATGACCTTCGAGGTCAAGGATGTGCAGGAGCTGAGTTCCATTATCAGCAAGCTCACCAATGTGAAAGATGTGGTGGGCGCAAGAAGAGGACAAAGTTGAGCCTTGCGGCTCAGTGATATACGCCCAAAGGCCGTATGAAAAATGATATACGCCTGCGGCGTATGATATAGCGCATTGCGCTATTGCGGTGTCCCCTTTGGGGACGGATTGAAATAGAAGGAGATTTGCCATGAGAGCAGTTGTTACCCGTGTTACCTCTGCATCCGTTACCATTGACGGAGAAATTTCCGGTCAGATCGGCAAGGGCTTTCTCATCCTTCTGGGGGTTGGCCCCAAGGATACAGAAGCCCAGTGCAAGTATCTGGTGGACAAGATCTTAGGTCTGCGGGTCTTTGAGGACGAAAACGGCAAAATGAATGTAGGGTTGGAGCAAGTGGGAGGCGAAGTGCTGGTGGTCAGCCAGTTCACCCTCTACGGAAACTGCCGCAAGGGCCGCCGCCCCAGCTTCACCGATGCCGCCCCTCCGGAGTTGGGAAATGCCCTGTATGAGCGGTTTTTGGCCCTGTGTGAAAGCGCAGGGTATCCACCTCAGCACGGGCGCTTTGGTGCGGATATGCAGGTTGCTTCCGTCAATGACGGCCCTGTAACTTTGATCCTGGACACAGACATTTTAATGGAAGAAAGCAGGCGGTGAGGCTTTGCCTCAATGATATACGCCCTTTGGGCGCATGAGAAATGATATACGCCTTCGGCTCATGATATAGCGCATTGCGCTATTATGGTGTCCCTTCGGGACGGATTTGAAATTACCTCTCAAGGAGGCTCTTTATGGAAATTTACACCTTACCTCTCGGCTCTTACATGACCAACTGCTATCTGGTCAGCGGCAAAAAGGGTTCTTGTGTGGTCATTGACCCCGGCTTTGAGCCGGATTTGGTTCTGGCTGCCTTAGCAAAGCGGAATCTGACCCCGGAGGCCATTTTGCTCACCCACGGTCATTTTGACCATGTGGGGGCAGTGCTGCCCATTCGGGAGAAGTACGGCTGCCCCGTATATCTGGCGCCGGAAGACCTGAATCTCCCCGCCTATTTGACCCTTCCCGTAGGAGCAACCACGGATGTGGAAGAAGGGGATGTTCTGGAATTGGCCGGGCTCTCCTTCCGTGTTCTGCACACCCCCGGTCATACGGAAGGGTCTGTTTGCTATCTCACGGAAAACGCCCTCTTTAGCGGCGATACCCTTTTTGAAGGCTCCTGCGGCAGAACAGACCTGCCCGGGGGCAGCGTTCCTAAGATGCTTGCCTCTCTGCGGCGGCTTCGGGAGCTGGACTTTGCCGGCGGTGTGTTCTCCGGTCACGGTGGAAGCACCACACTGGCCAAGGAGCGGCAAAGCAACCCCTATTTAATGGAAGTGCCAGGCTACGAATTCTAAGCTAACTTCCAATTTATCGGGCAGTTTTCGATAGAAGACTGTAGGGCGGGGGCATGCCCCCGCCGGGCAGTATCGAAATTTTTGCACCGATTTTTAAGGCAAAACCCTTCGTTTCCCGTGTTATCGGCAATGCCTATCAAGGAATTGGTGCCCGGCTGGGGCAT
>JAZQXK010000162.1:0-10393 GCA_045632785.1 Faecousia sp. | reverse complement strand
CGCCGGGAGCGCCGCTGGTGCCATGTGATCAAGCCCTTCGACATTCCCAAAAGCTGGACCATCTACCGCAGCTATGACTGGGGCTACGGAAAGCCCTTCTCCTTCGGCTGGTGGGCAGTGGACTATGACGGGGTGATTTACCGGATTTTGGAGCTGTACGGCTGCACCAAGAACCCCAACGAGGGCGTGAAGTGGACGGTAGACCGGCAGATGCAGGAGGCCAAGCGGATTGAAAAGGAGCATCCGTGGTTAAAGGGCCGGGAGATCCTGGGCGTAGCTGACCCCTCTATCTGGGATGGCAGTAAGGGCGAAAGCGTGGCAGACACGGCGGTGAAGTATGGACTTTATTTCTCTCCCGGTGTCAATGACCGCATCCCAGGCTGGATGCAGGTACATTACAGGCTCGCCTTTGACGAGAACGGCTATGCCATGATGTATGTCTTTGAAGGGTGCAAGGCCTTTATCCGCACCATGCCGCTTCTCATGTATGACGATCACCGGCCTGAGGACCTGGACACGGAGGGAGAAGACCATGTAGCTGACGAGGTGCGGTATATGTGCATGGCAAGACCCATTAAGCCGGTAATGTCCGTGGCGGCAGAGCCGGTGTGGAGTGACCCCTTAAACCAGATGGAAAAGCCGGAGCGGCACGACAGGATTTATTATCTTTGAGGAGGATTGATGAAATGGCAAATGAATGGATTGGACTGCGCCAGGGGTTAAGAGCGCAGGCGGCAAGCCTGCTCCCCGGATTCGGCAGGGAGCACACTGACGGAGGTGCAGTTGCACCGGAAACACCGCAGCCGGAAAGTAAATTCGGCAAAGAGCGACTGTGGGAGCTGACACGCACTTTGGAGAGATACAAGAGCGGCAAGGCGAATTTAGAGAAGCGGATCATCCAGGCCGAGGACTGGTGGAAGCTGCGCCACTGGGAACACATCCGTCCCAAGGGAACCGGCGACCCTGAGCCCGGATCTGCGTGGCTGGTGAATGTGATTCTCTCTAAGCATTCTGATGCGGTGGATGCCTACCCGGAGCCTGTGTGCCTGCCCAGGGAAGCGGGGGACAAGCAGGAAGCGGAAACTTTGTCCTCCATTCTGCCTGTGGTGATGCAGCAGAACGACTTTGCTCAGGTGTGGTCAGATGTTTGGTGGTACAAGCTGAAATCGGGTACCGGTGTATACGGAGTTTTCTGGGATTCCGGCAAGCTCAACGGCCTGGGTGATATTACGGTGCAGAAGGTAGATATTCTCAACCTGTTCTGGGAGCCTGGTGTGCAGGATATCCAGAAGTCGAAATATCTGTTCTGCGTGGAAGCACAGGACGATGAGGCGCTGATCGCCCAATACCCTCAACTGGAAGGGAAGCTGGGAAACGGTCTTGCTCCCACCCCCGGTAAATACCGCTATGACGATAACATCTCCACGGATGGCAAGAGCCTGGTGGTGGACTGCTACTACAAGCGGTCAGGAAAGCTGCATCTGGTCAAATATGTAGGAGAGACCGTGCTGTTTGCCACAGAGGACGGGCCGGAATTTGCGGAAAGGGGACTGTATGACCATGGGAAATACCCCTTTATCTTCGACCCTCTTTTTCCGGAGGAAGGCTATCCCGGCTGCGGCTACGGCTATGTAGACCTGTGCAAGGAGCCGCAGAAGTGCATCGACATTCTCAACAACTGCTTCCTGCAATCCTCTGTAGCGGCGGCAACCCCCAGATGGTTCGTCCGTCTGGATGGCGGTGTAAATGAGGAAGAATATGCGGATCTGGCAAAAAAGTTCGTCCATGTTACAGGCCGGATGGACGAAGACAGCATCCGGCAGATCACTACCCAGGCTATGCCCGGAAATACCATGGAGTATATGCAGCTGAAGGTCAACGAGATGAAGGAGACCAGTGGCAACCGGGATGTGAACAACGGTGGAGCGGGTTCATCCGTTACGGCCGCTTCAGCCATTGCTGCCTTGCAGGAGGCAGGAAACGGCCTGAGCAGAGATATGATCTCCGCTTCCTACCGGGCATTCCGTAAGGTGACAGAGCTTTGCATTGAACTGATCCGTCAATTCTACGACATGCCCCGGAAGTTCCGGATTCAGGGGCAGTTTGGAGCAGAAGGCTTTACGGAATATGACAACCACGGCATAAAGCCCGCGCCTTTGCTCTCTGAAACCGGGGAGCAACTGGGAATGCGGCTACCTGTATTTGACATCGAGGTGCAGGTGCAGAGCGAGGGCACATACACCAAGCAGGCCTACAACGAGCTGGCAGTGCAGCTCTATGGCATGGGGATCTTTAATCCTCAGAATGCGCCACAGGCTCTTATGATGCTGCAAATGATGGACTTTAAGGGCAAGGTTGAGCTGATGCGGCAGATCCAAGCCAACGGAAGCCTACAGCAGCAGCTTATGCAGTGGCAGCAGATGGCGATCGCCGCCATGGCAGAGGTAGACCCGGTCAAGGCGCAGGGTCTTATGCAGGCGGTGGGAATGGAAGGTGGCACTGCCCCAGGCGGCAAGGTGCCTTCCGTCAGCGAGAAAGCCCCAGAGAAGGTAGGTCAGGCTACCGGAGGTGAAGCCGGGAAGGAAGAAGGGCGCACGGTTGAGAAGGCCAGAGAAAAGGCCAGAGAGGGGGCAATGCCCAGATGATTCGCGTAACAATTACCCACAAGAGCATTCATTTGAACGGGCACGCCCAGGCGGCCCCCATGGGGGAGGATCTGGTCTGTGCGGCTGCATCCATGATCCTGTACACCCTGGGCGCAACGCTGGAAGAAAAAGGACTGCTTCAGGACATGGGGACGGAGCGCGGCTGGGGCTTTGTGATCGCCACTGACCCGGAGGAAGCCAAGCCCTATATGGAAATGGCGGCAACAGGTCTTAGATTGCTGGCAGAAAATTTCCCACAAAATGTGACGGAGGTGGTGTAGCGGGGGAAGAAATCACTCTGCTACAATGAGGCCATCAGGGATCGCCCACCAGACGGGCAGGAGGTGCTGATATGCACAAGAAATATCCATTTGCGCTCAACCTGCAGGTATTTGCCGAGGGGGGAGCTACGGGCGCAGAAGGGGCTGTCGCCGGGCCCGATGGCAGTGGGGAAGCAGCAAGTGCTTCCGGAAGCGGTGTCGCCGACCGATTGCCCTTTGACCAGCTCCTGGATGCAAACCCTGATTACAGGGAAGCCCATGGGAAGCTGGTAGAGAAAGCCATCCATGGCAGGTTCAAAGCCGCAAAACAGGCGGAAGAGAGAGCTGCCCAGATGGAACCCCTGTTGGAGATGCTTGCCGGTAAATACGGAATAAAGCCCGGCGCAGATGGCCGCTACGACGTGGCAGCTCTGACCCAAGCCGCAGAAGCCGATGATTCCTACTGGGAGAATGAGGCCGCCGCTCTGGGAATGAGCGTGGAAGCCCTGCGCGGCCAGAAGAAGCTCCAGAGGGAGAATAATATGCTCCGGCAACAGCAAGAGAAGACCCTGGAACAGCAGAGGGAACAGGCGTTCTTCGCCGGGCTTCATCAACAGGCCGAGGAGCTTAAAAAGACCGTTCCCGGCTTTGACATCAGCGAGGCCATGAAGAACAAAGACTTCTGCCGCATGGTGCGGGTGGGTGTGCCGGTGAAGGCGGCATACTTCGCCATGAACCATGAGGGGATGATGTCGGGTGCGGTGGAGCAGGCCACCAGACAGGCCATGTCCGCTGCTGCTCAGACCGTGCAGGCCGGCGCCAATAGACCCCAGGAGAATGGGGCTGGCGCAGGTGCAGCAGTCAACACAACAGCGGCTAATTTCAGGGATCCTGCCTACCGGGCAGATCTCAAAAGACGAGTAAACAGAGGGGAGCGCGTGGTGCTTCCCTAGAACAGGAGGAAAAAATGAAAATTATCAGAAATATCAGGTTCAGGCTGCTGAACCTGCAGCTTTTCGCCGATGCCGGCACTGTGGTAAACACCACCACCGGTACAGCCAATGCCTATAATGGGGAAGTGACCACTTCTGAGGCCATGAGCCCCACCATGAAGACCTTTTATGACACGGAGCTGCTGGAAAATGCCCGGTCTCAGATGGTCTTTACCCAGCTGGGCAAGAAGCAGGCCCTGCCCAAGAAGCACGGCAAGACCGTGGAATGGAGAAAGTTCAACACCTTCGACAAGGCCCTTACCCCTCTGACTGAGGGTGTTATCCCCACGGGTAAGACCTTCGGCATGACCAGCCTGAATGTCAGTGTCCAGCAGTTTGGTGACTACACCACGGTTTCCGATGTGCTGGATCTGCACGCAATAGACCCCATCATTCTTGGGGCAACCGAGGAAATGGGCGCAGCCGGCGGCGCAACTGCGGACACTCTGGTGCGGAATGTCCTTATGACCGGCACCAATGTTATGTATGCCCCCAACGGAGAAGCTGCTGTTGAGAGCCGCAGCGCGCTCACTGCCGCCTGCAAGCTGACCCCCGATGTGGTACACAAGGCTGTTACCTGGCTGAAAAAGTGCAAGGCGCCCAAGTTCGACGGCAAGTACTATGTGGCGGTGATCCATCCTTCCGTTTCCTATGACCTGACCTCCAGCGAGGAGTGGAAGGAAGCCCACAAGTATTCTGCCACCACCGAGCTGTTCAACGGCGAGATCGGCCAGATCCGGGGCTGCCGCTTCATTGAATCCAACGAAGCCCCCATTATTGAAGGCGGCGCGGACGGCGCCAAGGTCTATGCTACCATGTTCTTCGGTAAGGATGCCTTTGGCGTTGTAGATCCCGAGGGCGCCGGGATGGAAATGATCATCAAGGACAAGAGCCAGGTGGGCGGCCCCCTGAACCAGTTCTCCACTGTGGGCTATAAGTTCGAGACGGCAACCAAGATCCTGTACCAGGAGCGGATGGTTCGCGTGGAGAGCGGCTCCACCTACTCCGCAGACGACGAAGTGAACTAAGGAGGAATCATCATGGCAACCGAAACTAAAAAAGGCAAGACTGTGAAGGTAAAACTGCCCAGAGCAACCCAGGGCGAAGAAAAGATCGTCTTTGTGGCCGTCAACGGCAAAGGCTACCGCATCGAGCGTGGCAAGGAGGTAGAAGTACCTGCCCCTGTGGCTGAGGTCCTGCGGAATGCGGAGCTGGCAGTCGATGTGGTGGAAAAGCACATCGAAAATAACGAAAGAAACGAGCCGAACAAGTAATACGGCGGGAGGAAGTGCTTTTCTTGCGCTTCCTCCCTTTTTTCTAATCCGGAAGGAGGAAAGATATGACTGTAAAACAGGTAATTGCCATGGTGGAGAGCTTGATACCCAACACCGTGGATCCCTGGCTGCAGGTTAAGTGGCTGGGAGATCTGGAAAAGACCATGTATCAGGATATATACCAGACCCACCATGGCACGGACAGGCTGGAGCCGGTGGAGCTGAACGGGGATTCTGACATGGAATTGGTGCTGTCAGCAGATGCCCCATACGATGAAATCTACAGGTGGTATCTGGAGATGAAGATCTGCGAGACCCTCGGCGAAATTGAGCGGCTGAACAATGCAGCCGCAAAGTACAATGCCGCCATGATCGCATATATGGACTACATCAACCGGAAGTTTATGCCCAAGGGGCTGAGCAATATCCGCATTGTGTGAGGTGAGAGGCAATGTTTTTTCCAAAATTACAGCCCCTTAGAAGGAGCAAGGAATATATCCAGACCTGGGGCGGCTATGACCACAATTTAAGGATCCCGGAGGGGTCGTTTTACGACATGAAGAATCTCTCCGGGGACAGCTACCCGGTACTGTGCCCCAGAAAACGCAGAAGTATCTATAAGACCGCAGGGGAATATGTGCGGGGGATGCTGGCAAGAGGCAAGGAGCTATGGTATGTGGCAGGTGATACCCTGTACAAGAACAACAGAGCCGTTGAGGGATTCTCGGTGCCTGGTGACGAATACGAGGACATTGCCATGGTTGCCATGGGTGCATATATCATCTTCTACTCACCTGGGAGCAACAACCTGACATGGTACAACACGGAAGATCCCCAGGACAACGGCTTTGTGTACCAGAGCTTCGCTTTTAACCTGGACAACCCTGTGAAGCTGGAGCTGTGCGACAGGGAGGGCAATGTATATACCGGGATACACAAGGGTACCACGGCACCGGCAGAGCCTGAGGCGGGTGCTTTATGGCTGGACACCACAGACACCCTGTCCCTCAAAAAGTGGGAAGCAGGTGCAAGGATGTGGCTGGTGATCGCAAAAACCTTTGTGAGGATCTCCGCTGATATAGGGCCGGATCACTGGGAGATCAAGAAGGGGGACTGCATCGAACTGCGCCTGGGCGATATACCCATAGGCGAGAAGGAGGCTCTGACCCAGTACAATGTGGTGGAGGCAACCTCAGAAGGAGAAGAACCGTGGTTCGTGGTTGTGACGGGAATAATTGATGGCAGCAAGGAGCAAGACAAAGGTATTTTCACCGTCCGGCGGGATGTGCCTGCCATGGATTACATCGTGGAATGTGACAATCGGATCTGGGGCTGCCGATACGGATACAGTGATGCCGAGAAGACCAAACGGGTCAATGAGATATACGCCTGTGCCCTGGGGGACTTTAAGAACTGGAGAAAGTATCAGGGACTATCCACAGACAGCTACGCAGCCTCCCGGGGATCCCACGGCCCATGGACCGGAGCAACCGTATATCAGGGGAGCCCCATTTTCTTTAAGGGTGACAGCATGGAGAAGGTCGGTATTTCCAGCACAGGGGCACACCAGATCTTCGAGCATCAGTGCAGAGGACCTATAAGGGGAGCGTGCGGGAGTTCGCTTGCCATTGTCAATGACATTCTCTACTGGCACACCGGCTCAGAAGCCGTGGCCTATAACGGAACCTATCCGCAAACCATTTCAAAGGCTCTGGGCGCCGCCCGATGGGACGGAGCCTGTGCCGGGGTACTGGATGGCAAATACTACCTGTTGCTGCACTACGGCGGCTATGGCGGTCAGCCAGGACAGGAAAGCGGCCTTTATGTATACGACACCAGAAACGGCCTGTGGTACAAGGAAGAACAGGAGGAAGCACTTAGCTTTGCCGGAAGCGAGGAGGCTCTTTACTGCCGGAACTACGAAGGCCAGATCATAAAGATCAACGGTGAGGAATGGGAAGACTGCGAGAAGCCTGTAGCCTGGATGGGTGAGACCGGAGATCTGGGACTGAACTCCCCAGGGCACAAGTATATATCCAGGCTTAGACTGCGCCTATACCTGCCCGAGGGATCGTGGGTCAAGGTGTATATCCAGTATGATTCCAATGGGATATGGCAGAAGGCGGGCTACGCAGCGGGCGGTGGAGTCATGAGAAGCAAAACCATAGCCCTGAGCCCCCGAAGATGTGACCACTTCCGGCTGAAGCTGGAAGGGCAGGGAGAAGCACTGCTATATTCCATGAGCAAATATTACGAGGAAGGAAGCGACTGGATATGATGAAGTTACCGCCACCTCCCAAGCTGATGGGAACAGCAGAAGAAAAATTAGACCAGCTCTATCGCTGGCTCTTTAAGCTATATGAAGAATTGGAGGCGAAAGAAAATGGCACTTAGTTATGGCACTGTGAAATACGGATCTTCCGGGGATGATGTAAAGGAGCTGCAGAGGCGGCTGAACTCTGCGGGGTATTCCGTAGCGGTGGACGGAAGCTACGGAGAGCAGACCAGAAATGCCGTGCAGGACTACCAGAAGAAAAACAACCTGACGGTGGATGGCATTGTGGGAAGTGAAACCTGGGGCAGTCTGCTTGGAAGCATCAATGCCCCTCAGGGCTTCGGAGAGGCACAGACAGCCGAGGGCAGCTACGGCGGTACCCAGAAGCCCGGCGCATATGAATCCCAGAACAGAGCCCAGATGGATGCACTCTATGACCAGATTGTGAACCGTAAGCCATTCCAGTTTGATTTGGACGGAAACGGCCTTTATCAGCAGTACAAAGACCAATATGTTTCCCTGGGCAAGATGGCCATGGAGGACACCATGGGACAGGCGGCAGGTCTCACCGGGGGCTATGGCAGCAGCTACTCTCAGGCGGCGGGACAGCAGGCATACAACCAGTACCTCCAGCAGTTGGGCCAGATCGTGCCCGATATCTACGCCCAGGAGCGGGCGGCCTATGATCAGGAGGGGGCAGATCTCGCCACCCGGTACTCCATGCTTGCTGACCGTGAGGACAGAGATTACGGCCGGTGGGCGGACGATTACAGCCGGTGGTTTGCGGAGCAGCAGGCGGCGCAGGATCAGGCCAACTGGGAGCGGCAGTTTGCTTATACCACAAGCCGGGGATCCGGCGGTTCCGGCGGCGGCAAGGCGGCTACAGACGAGGATGGCGGCATTGTGCCAGATGAAAGAATGTACGGTCTGGCTGCGGAGTGGGTAGATGCGTTTGAAAAAGGGGACGCCACTGTAGCAACAATGTATGATTTTGTTCAGGAATCCTATCCTGACAGCTACAGCGATGCTCTGTTAAGCACCTTTTATGACATAACTCAATACATCCGTGCGCAAAGACAGAAAGAAAGGCAGGAAACGCATAAAAGAAAATCAGAGACGAGTTTCGCTTGGTAAGGAGGGAGTTACATGGCACTGACGGAAAAGCAAAAGAAACAAATTCAGGAAATCGAGGCAAGAAGAAATGCTGCCAGAAGCACTGCTCAAAATCCTCCCACCCAGACAGGAGGGAGGGTGCATAGCGGCTCGGTACAGGACACGGCAACCCGACTTGCTGCCAGCTACCGGGAGCCTGCGTGGTCTTCCCTTGATGATCTGCGCCGGGGGTATCAATCCTATTTAGACACGCAAAAGGGAGCAACCGTAGCCGGGGGCACAGATCCCCGGTTTTCCGGCTCCTTGCAGAGCAGCACAGATCTGGGAAGACGATACCGCGCGGCAAACTATCAGGGCTCTCAGGAGCGGGCACAGAGAGAGGCCGAGCAGCTCCGGGAGGGCTATCAAAAGTTTCTCCTGGGCAAGCATGACAGGGAGCTTGCAGGGGTAACGGCGCCGGCGGCGCAGGCCATGGAGAAGCAAAGAGCCGTGGTGCAGTCAGGGCAGCGGCAGAGGCAGGTAGATTTCTATTCTCCTGATGGCATTCATCAAGACCTTCAGCAGAAGGAGAACCGGCTCATGGGTATGCAGCAGGGGGCTTCTCAGTATGTAACCAGGCTGGAAAACGCAGAGAAGGCTCTGACGGCCGGGAAAAAGAAACTGGAAGCCTTGAAGCCTGGGACTTTGGAATACCAGGCAGCGGCCGGGGAGATGGAAAAGCTGTGGGCCAATTATCAGGCGGCTTATGAAGGCTACCAGAACTGGGAAAAGGACTACAACAGAGAATACAATGCCATGGAGGCTGAACGGAAGCGGCTGGGTAATTGGAGAAAAACGGTGCGTGCAGAATCGGTTATTCAGCAGGAGCTGCTGGAGCTGGAGCAGAAGATCAAAGCGCTGGAAGACCGGGAGCGCACTGAGGAACAACAGGCCAGGAAGGACCGAACCTTCCTGGAAAAGATGGGATCCTATTTAGGCATGGTCCAGGACACCACACTACCGCTTGGAGCGACTTACGCAGGAACAGGAACGGCACCTGAAACCGATGCAGAAATGCAAGCTCTGCTGGCAGAAAAGTCCCGACTTCAAGAAGAACTGGAATGGAGCAGGTATTATAAATATGACCCGCTGATGGCTTCTTCTGATTTTGAAGAAAAGAGCCAGTATGTATCACGCCCCAGGGAAAAGAAACGAGATAATTTTGGAATGGTTATGGGTGACTATGGTTCAAATTCCAGCCCTTGGGAAGACCCTCTTTATGAATTTGTAAACGGCAACGAGGAAGCGGGAGCATATCTCTCTAACCAGGCGGCGGCGAACTATGGTGGGGAAGGCTTGGGAGCGGTGTTTGGCAGAGTTTCCGAAGATAAAGCCGAGACACAGACCATGACTGACCGGGAAATTGCAATCTTCAACTACATCTATAACACCGAAGGAAAGGATGCAGCTCACGCCTATTATGAAGAAATCCATTCCAGTTTGACATACAGACAGAGGAAAGCGGAGGAAGAGAAATGGGCGAGGTATGCGGCTGAGGCTCCTGTAGGGGCTTCTGCATTCAGCGTTCTTATGTCTCCGGCGAAAGGTTTGAGCTATTTGGGACAAACGGCAGATTACCTTTCAACAGGTAAGATCGACCAGAATGCGGGATACAACAAATTCTCCTATGCGGGAAGTGCAATCCGGAATCAGGTTTCCCAGCAGATCGAGGCCAGTGGGAAGTGGGGCAAGGTTGGAAGCTTTGCATACCAGACGGGAATGAGTATGGGGGACTTCCTGATGACCACGGCCGTTTCCGGGGGCAATCAGACATTAAGCCTTGCGATCATGGGCA
>JAZQXK010000161.1:0-9229 GCA_045632785.1 Faecousia sp. | reverse complement strand
CTTTTAACTCAAGAATTTCGTTGGCTGTTTTTCGCTCATCGCTTAAACAACTTATCATAAATTGTCCAAGGTGTTTGTTTGTATCAATCGTTATTCAATTTACAAGGTACATTCCCCAACCGCCCGAAAGCAGTTAGCTTGTCTATCCTATCACACTCGCAACCATTTGTCAAGAACTTTTTTCAAGTTTTTTCAACTTTTTTCTTCCCGACCGGCCCTCGGCGATATTGCAAGGCGCCTTTCCCAAGGCGCTCGCATATATTAGCACCGTAAACCCACTTTGTCAAGCTTTTTTTCGTATTTTTTCGATTTTTTTGCAATTATTTTTCCGCTACCAGTGGTTGTGGAAATCACCGTTTTTGGGGCACAAGATGTAGCCCTTCTAGTGCCGCCTTTTTCTTAGGTGCTTTGCCGCCGGAAGGATATACCACAAAATTACCGCCGCCAACCCTAAAATGCTTGCAGAAATTTCTTCCGAAAAAATCGACAAGCCTCCCCCAAGCCCCGCCGTGAACCATACAAAAAATTTTCTCTTTCCCGGAAAAATCTGCTCTCCCATGTGTCCTGCCGCAGACAAAAGCAGACTCAAAACGCAGAACCAACTCAAAGTCATTACCGCAGCCGCCACAGCCTCCAGCCGTTCTGCTGCCTCCATGACACGAATCCCCCGCACCATTTCCATAAATGCGCCAGAGGTTCTTGCCGCCACCCCCGGGGACAACACCCCAGCCGTGATCCCGGAAATCAGTCCCGCCAACCCGGTAATCACCAGAGGCAACGCCCAGGGTGTCTTTCCCTTTTTTCTGGGCAGCAACAGGCAGACCCCCGGAAGCAGCAGTACAGGCAGCACTGTAATTTTCCCTTGGGCAGGCCGCAAATACGGCAGGCACACATCGGGAAGCGCAAAAAGCAGCAGTACCCCGAAGCCCAGTGCTACAAACCAAAACAATGTCGCCCCGGCCCGCTGCCCCACAGCGTTCCCCCCGGAAGCAGCGCAGGCCGCCAACACCAAAAGCGTTGCCGGAATGATCCACTGCACCTTAGCCGTCAGCCAGCAGTCCCCCGTGTGGGATGCTGTCACACCTACTATTATAATTAGAAACAATAGCTGCAAGGAAGCCAGAAGCTTTCCCGGTTCTGCCTCCCCTGTCAGTTTCCTGGCTCCAAGAAACAAAACGCCCACCGCAAGGGAAGCCCCCATCACCCAAAGCCACGGGGCACTGCCCAGCCATTGCCCAAAAGGAGCAGCCATAGCAGCCACCACCCAGAGCCAAAGTCCTTTTTCCTCAATTCTCTCCTTCACTGAGCCGGAAGCCCCCTTCCTCCTGAACCAAAACAGGAAGCGAAATTTTTTCTGCCCGCAGATGCGCCAGGTCGGTTTCCGGTTGGTGAGCAGAAAGGTACGCCCCCGCAGCCTCCAGATCCTCCGGTATTTCCCCTAGGCAAACCACGCAGTTGGGGCTTAGGGCATCATCCCCCAAAACCTCATCCAAAAGGCTCTCGCTTTCCAAAATCACAAAGGCCGCTGTCCCCTGCAAAGCCGTGCCAGAAGCAGTCTTTTCCATATCCTCCATAGCCAAGTCCCAGGTTGCCCCACTGCCCCTGTCCCCGGTGTTCGCCTGAACCACCACAAGGCTTCCGTCCTTGCGGGCCGCCAGGGTTTCTATGGGATGGAGCTTGCCTACATCATAGGAAGAAAAGGGAAGCGCCCCCAGCACAATGGCGCTGCCCAGGAGTATACTATATATAGTAGTGTGTTTCATGGTTTTACCTCTGATTTTTCCTGTCTACGGGGTTCAGAGCTTCGTCACGCCATTTGTCTTTGCTTAGCAGTCTGCGCAAAATCCCCAGTCTTCCCCCTGTGGAAAAGGGACATAAATAGGGCACACCCAGACTGCTCAGCCCCGACAGATGGATCACAAGGGCCAGCACCCCCGCCGCCATGCCGAATAGCCCGCCCAAAGCAGCTACCGCCGTGATTCCAAACCGCCACAGACGGATGGCATGAGCCAGATCCCGCTCCGGCAGAGCAAAGCCGCAGATCCCCGCAGAAGCCACAGCGATCAAGGTAGCCGGGGAAATAAGCTTGGCTTCCACTGCCGCCGAGCCTACCACCAGACCGCCGATAATGGACACCGTCTGCCCAATGGACTGGGGCAGATGGATCCCCGCCTCCTGCAAAATTTCAAAGGCCAGCAAAAGACCTAAGACCTCTAAAACCGTAGGAAAGGGTACGGACTGCTTGCTTTCAATCATGGAAGCAAGCAGGGGCAGGGGAATCATCTCCGGGTGGTATGCAGCCATGGCCACATAAAAAGCAGGCAGCAGCAAACTCAAAAGCAGCGCCCCATAGCGCAGCACCCGAATTGCCGAAGCTGTAAGATAGTCCCGGCTTCTGTCCTCCGGGCTGGTCATCAAATAGCCTAAATCAACCGGAGCCAGATAGCCCTGTGGAAGGCCATCTACCAGAAGCCCCACCCTGCCGGCCAAAAGCCCCTGAGAAAACTTGTCTGCCCGCTGGGTATACTGCAAAAGAGGGAAGGCCGTTTCTCTGGAACCGGTGACATATTCCTCCACTGCCACCGGGGAGATCAGGCCGTCAATATCGATTTCTGCCAGTCTGTCCTTCATGCGTTGCACCAAAGAGGGGTCTGTGATCCCCTCCACCCAAGCCACCGTCACATTAGTAAGGCTCCGTTTTCCCACTTGGGTGCTATAAAGCCGCAGCTCCGGGCTTCGCATATGACGGCGCAGAATGCTGGTATTGGTGCGGACAGTTTCCGTAAAGGCATCCTTGGGGCCTTTGACGGTGTTTTCTACCTCCGGGGCGCTTAACCCCCGCTTTTCTCCCGTCTTGGCTTCATAGGCCACCGCCCCCGCTCCGGGAAACAGCACCACACAGAATCCATTGACCAATTTCATAGCAACATCGTCCAAGTTCTTCGCTTCCCCGGCTACGGCACTGTAAACCTCCCCATAAAGGGCTTGGGCAAAAAGCTCCTCCACAGTGCCATTCTTTAGCCCCTGCACCAGAGGCTTCAGAACAAAATCTGCCACATCACCTCCGGATACCAGGCCATCAATCATGTAGGCATAGAGGGTCTTTCCATGCAGACGAAGCTCCCGGCGCACAAAGTCGTCGGCAGAATCAAAGATGCGGCTGATGTTAGAGTCGGTCAGTTCTCCGGGGTAATTGGGCATTTTCATCCTGTTCACCTCCTAAACATTATGTCCCAACGCCCCGATTCTATCCACAGGTGCATTGCTTTTTATTCCCATGCGTGTTATACTGTACATAGATTGTATTGTGGAGGAATATGTCATGTCTTCAATTATTGCTGCCGTTTCCACCGGTCATCAGATCAGTGCTATCGGCATTATCCGCCTCTCCGGAGCAGGCTGCGGTGAGCTTGCGGGAAAGGTTTTTCTGCCTGTGAGCGGAAAGCCTCTGGTAGATGCCCCCAACCGCAAGCTGATTTTGGGTAATCTTCTGGATGTACGGGGACGGGTCATTGACCAGTGTGCCGCCATCTATACCCGTGGCCCACACAGCTACACCGGAGAAGACACGGTAGAGCTTCATTGCCACGGCTCGCCCGCCGTCCTTGCCGCCGGATTGGATGCTCTCTATGCCGCCGGGGCAAGACCTGCCAAGCGGGGCGAATTTACCAAGCGAGCCTTCTTAAACGGTCAGTTGGATCTGACCCAGGCAGAAGCTGTGATCGACCTGATCGAAGCGGAAACTGCCGAAGCTGCCGCCAATGCTGCCGGTCAGGTAGGGGGCGTGCTGCAAAAGAAGCTGTCCCCTGTTTATAATGACCTGCGGGATATATGCAGTCATTTCCATGCAGTCCTGGACTATCCCGACGAGGATATTGAAGACTTCGGTCTTTCCAACTACGAATCCACTCTCCGGGCAGATGCCAAGGCTCTGTATAGCCTCCTTTCTACCTACAACCAGGGGCGCATTTTGAAGCAGGGTGTTGCCGCTGCCATTGTTGGCAGACCCAATGTAGGCAAATCCAGCCTGCTCAATGCTTTGGCGGGCTACGATCGGGTAATCGTGACGGAAATTCCCGGCACCACCCGGGACACTGTGGAAGAATCCGTTATGCTGGGCTCTACCCGTCTGCGCCTGACCGACACCGCCGGCATCCGGGAAACGGAAGACCGGGTAGAGGCTCTGGGTGTAGAGCGTTCCCGGAAGGCTCTGGAAGACTGCGACCTGGCAATTTTCGTCTGCGACAGCTCTCAGGCGCTGATGGAGGAAGACCACGACATTATCTCCCTGTGTCTGGATGCACCCAAATCTATTGCCCTTCTGAACAAGGCCGATCTGGGTCAGGTGGTCACCCCTTCCGACCTGCCCTTTGATACAGTCATTTCCATCTGCGCCAAAACCGGGGACGGTCTGGAGCAGCTTCGAGATGCCGTAGAAGTCCTCTTTGCAGGAGAGGCCCCCTGTGACGGCTCGATCCTCACCAACTCCCGGCAGTTTGATGCCGTAAGAAGAGCATATGAAGCCATGCTTTCCGCACTGCAAGGATTAAAGCTGGGCTTGACCCCCGATGCAGTCCTCACCGATGCGGAATCTGCCATGGAAGCCATGGGCGAGGTCACCGGCGGCACAGTGCGAGAGGATATTACCAACCGCATTTTTGAGCGATTCTGTGTGGGAAAGTGACCCCATACACCGGAACCATGCTCTGCAAACCGTTGTTATCGCAAGGAGTTTAAAGCTATGATCTATTTAGACAACTCTGCCACCACCAGACCCTGCCCGGAGGCCACCGCCGCCGTAGTGCAGGCTATGGAAAACAGTTGGGGCAATCCCAGTGCCCTGTACCGCTTCGGCATGGAGGCGGCGAAAAATCTGCGAATCGCCAGAGAACAGGCAGCAAAGGCTCTGGGCGCAGAAGCCGACCGGGTATTCTTCACCTCCGGAGGCACAGAAGCAGATAATTGGGCCATTTTTTCCTCCATTGCCCGCATGGGAAAGCGGGGAAAGCACATCATCACCACCGCCGTTGAGCACCATGCCGTTCTGAATCCCATCAAGAAACTGGAGCAGCAGGGTTTTTGTGTCACCTATCTCCAGCCCGACGGCGAAGGCCGCATTACCCTGGAGAGCCTGCGTGTCGCCCTGCGCCCGGATACCATCTTCGTTTCCATTATGATGGTAAACAACGAAACCGGCGCTGTCATGCCCATTTCCGCCATGGCAAAGCTGACCCACCGCATTGCCCCGGATGCCATCTTCCACACCGACGCAGTACAGGGCTTTTTGAAGCTTCCCTTCCAGGCTAAGACCTTGGGGGCGGATCTGATCTCCGTTTCCTCCCATAAAATCCACGGCCCCAAGGGAGCGGGTGCACTTTATATCCGCAAGGGCCTGCCCCTGCCCCCTCACACTCTGGGCGGCGGTCAGGAGGGGGGCTACCGCAGCGGTACAGAAGCCACCCCTGCCATTATGGGCTTTGGCGCAGCCTGCGCCGCAGGTCTGGCAACCCTCAAAGAAGATCTTGCCAGAGAAACTGCCTTAAAAGAGCTAGCTGTGGAAAAGCTGTCCGCTCTTCCCGGTGTAGAAATCTTGGGCGCTCACGAAGCCCCTCATATTTTGTCACTGTCCATCCCCGGTGTGCCCACCCAGAATACCATTAACATTTTGCAGGATCTGGGTATCTGCGTTTCTGCCGGTTCTGCCTGCGCCAAGGGACATAGAAGCCATGTCCTGCAGGCTATGCACCTGCCGCCTCAAACCATGGACGGCGCTTTCCGGGTATCTTTCAGCCGGTATACCACGGAGGAAGATATCCTGGCTTTGGCAGACGGCGTTGCCGCCGTTTTGGAGCGAATGCGCCCCTGATCGTCAATCACTCTCCCTCTCTACCGCAGATATGTGAACAGCATACCGCTTCCGCTCCGGGGAGGGATTCTTTTTATTTCTTTCCTTTCCACTAAAGCTTTTTATTCCCCCGACAGAACCGGGGACTGTCCTTGGTGCAGCCAACATCAAAGGGAGGATTCCAATCTCGGAGTCCTCCCTTCTTTTTGCCCATATTCGGTTTTTACCGGTTCCGCCAGGTATTTCTGGAAAACAGCACCAGGATGGGGAAAATTTCCAGTCGGCCTGCCAGCATATCAAAGCACAGAACCAGCTTGGAAAGGGTGCTGTAGCCGGAGAAGTTGCAGGTGGGGCCAACCGCTTCCAGACCGGGGCCGATGTTGTTAAAGCAGGCCAGCACCGCAGTTACGTTGGTACCAATGGAAAAATTGTCCAGAGAAATGACCATGAAGCTGAGAACGATGATCACCACATAGGCTGCCAAATAGGCATTGGCATTGTCCAGAACTTTCTCCGGAACCACCTGCCCGTTGTTCCGCACAGACTGCACTCTCTGGGGTCGAATGACCTGGCGTATATTCCGGCGCAGGCTCTTAAACAGCAGGAGCAGTCGGGCGCATTTTAAGCCGCCGCCGGTACTTCCCGCGCAAGCACCTATCACCATGAGCATAATGATGATCCCCTTGGAAAAAGCAGGCCACAGGTCAAAATCCGTGGTTCCATAGCCTGTAGTAGTCATAATGCTGGAAACCTGAAAGGCCGCATGGCGGATGGTTTCCCCCAGAGTATCATAATAGCCCCGGACATTGATGACGATCAAAACTACGCTGATTACCGCAATGCCCACATACAGCCGCAGTTCTTCATCCTTCCACACACTTCTCACCTGACCCAGAAGGATCAGATAGAAACAGCTGAAATTGATGCCGCACAGGAACATAAACACCGTAGTCACATTCTGGATGTAAGGGCTATAGCTTGCCATGGAGTCATTTTTAACGCCGAAGCCACCTGTGCCCACAGAGCCAAAGGCCGTGCAAACCGCCTCCAACACCGGCATCCTTCCCGCAACCAGGAAGATCATGTCAACCACCGTCAAGCCAATGTAAATGAGATACAGGATCCTGGCTGTCTTCCGCATCCGGGGCACTATCTTGCCCACATTAGGGCCGGGGCTTTCTGCCCGAAGCAGGTGCATGGTAAAGCCGCTGGACTGCCCGTTGCCGGGAGAGAAGGCCAGCAAAAACACCAGAACACCCATGCCGCCTAGCCAATGGCTAAAGCTGCGCCAATAAATAATACCCTTGGAGAGGCTCTCCACATCCGGCACCACGGAAGAACCTGTAGTGGTAAAGCCGGAAATGATTTCGAAAAACGCATCAACAAACTTAGGGATCTCCCCGGAAAACACAAAAGGCAGACACCCCGCAAGACTGAGGACGATCCAGCTAACACCTACGCAAACCAGACCTTCTCTTGCATAGAACGCACTGGGCGCACCCCGGCATATCAGAAACAGCAAGCCTGCGCACACTGCAATGATACCCACCGTATAGGCAAAGCCCAGAGTGGCTGCTCCGTCCCCGCAGCACAGGCTAATAATCAGGGCTGGGAGCATGAAGATTCCTTCAAAGGTAAGGATCTGGGCAATAAATCGCCCCATCATTTTATAATTCATGGGCTTACCTCTTTTTATGCGAAAATATCATTGAGCTGCATCAGCATCCCTCTGCGGCTGGTAACAGCAACAATGGTATCGCCCACATGGAACATGGATTCACCGTTGGGGATCTGGGTTTGGGCACCGTGGGTAATGCTGACCAGAAGCACATTGGGCCGCAGCTTGATCTTTTTCAAAGGTTCACCGCAGTGGGCAGTGCCCTCCTCTACCAAAAACTCTACGGCCTCGGCCTGTCCGTCTGCAATGGCATGGACGGAAACCGCGGCGCCGGTCTGGTTCTGCATCGCACGAACATAGCGGGTAATGTTGTTACAGCACAGCTCCTTGGGACAGACCACACTGCCTAGCTGCAGGCTGTCCACAACCCCCCGGTTGTCACCACGCCCCAACTTGGTGATGATCTGTGGCACATTGCGGCTTGCACCGTAGAGGGAAACGATCATATTCATTTCGTCAATGCTGGTGGCTGTGACCAGGGCATCGCAGTCCTGCAGGCCGTTTTCCTCCAGGGTGTTGGGGTCGGCGCAGTCACCGCAGATGATCTCCACATCAGAAAGCAATTCACACAGCTGGCGGCAGCGCTCTTCATCCCGCTCCACCAGGCAGGTGGAAATGCCGTCTTTTTGCAGCAGCTCTGCCAGATAGTAACTCACCCGTCCACCGCCGCAGATCATGACCCGCCGTACCCGTCTGGTAATAATGCCCAGGTTTTTCAGCAGCACCGTCAGGTTGTTGGTCGGCGCAGTGACGAAAATGCGGTCACCTTCCCGCAGGACGAAAGTGCCGCTGGGGGTCATGGCGTTGCCGCTGCGCAGAACAGCGCACACCAGAACGCTGCACTTCACAATTCCCGGCAGGGCACTCAAAGGAACATTACACAGCTTACTGGAGCCGTCAATACGCAGCTCAACGATTTGCGTTCTACCCTTGGCAAAGGTATCTCTGTGCAAAAATCCGGGCAGCTTCAAAAGCCGCTCGATCTCTCTCGCTGCCTGCTTCTCCGGATTGATGGAAAGGGACAGGGCGAACACATCCCGCAAAGCATAGATCTGGTCGCTGTACTCCGGATTGCGGATACGGGCAATGGTATGTAGGTTCGGGTTTAAGCCGTGGGCTGTGGTACAGCACAGAAGATTGACCTCGTCTTCATTGGTGGTAGCAATGAGAAGATCTGCCTCCCGGATGCCTGCCTGCAAAAGTACCGGCATAGAGGCGCAGTTGCCCACCATGCCCATAATGTCATAGCGCTCTGTTACGGCATCTACAACCGCCTGGTCATTGTCGATAATGGTCAGGTCATAGCCTTCCCCGGAAAGCTGGCGCACCAGAGTGGTACCCACCTTGCCGCCGCCTGCAATAATAATATTCATATAAACCTCCTCAAGCTCCGGAAACGATCTTTATTTCAGAGCTTTCTCTGGAATATAGGCATATTATAGCATTCCTGCCGGGAAATGACAATAGAGATTGTATCTTGGGAAAACGAGGAAATTTTGGAAGAGGTTCGCTATAGGGCAAAATTCGTGTCGCAAGGCAATTCTCATAAAGACGGTAAATTCCTGTTTATCGGGCCGTTTTCGATAGACGGCTGTAGGGGCCGGATATATCCGGCCCGGCAGAAAAGTTTGAAAAACAGCACCATTTAGGGCGAATTCGTACAAATTTGCAGTGCGGAACGGGCCGGATGTATCCGGCCCCTACAA
>JAZQXK010000160.1:0-3308 GCA_045632785.1 Faecousia sp. | reverse complement strand
GACTTCCAGGCTCAGATGGAGCTTGCCAGCCTCGGTCAGCTCCGCAAAGCCGTCACTGCACCGCCTGCCGCTGAGAATCCTCTTTGCTGCGGTCACTGCCCCCAGCTCCGCTGCCTGCTTCCGCATCCGGGCGGTTTGGATGCCCAGGGCATCCATTTGATCCCAGCAGGAAGACCATGCCTTCAAAAACCCGGTTTCCCGGTCGGTGTTGTTCATAGGGGATTCCTCCTTTGCAAGCTGCAAATTTTGGTTTATCGGGGAGTATGGGATACACCCTTTGTAGGGGCCGGATACATCCGGCCCGTTCCGCACTGTAAATTTGTACGAATTCGCCCTAAATGGTACTGTTTTTCAAACTTTTTCGCCGGGCCGGATATATCCGGCCCCTACAGCCTTCTATCGAAAACGGCCCGCTAAATTGGAATTTAGCTTTCTTCTTTCTATTATACACAATCCCATGCAAAATTTCCACCACTGCTTTTATCCTTTCCCGGAGAAATTTGCCCAAACTCCGGATTTCCCTCCCCCTATCCTCCTAAATAATGGTTTTGTGATTTTTGAAAATAATCTCAAAATCCCTCTTGACAATCACATGACCATGTGATACAATCTAGTCACATCAAAAAAAGAAAGAGGTGAACCCCTATGAATTGGACCTTGCCGGGAAGCACACTGCAAGTAGACCTGAACCGCCCGGAAGCTGCCAAAGAGATCTGCGAGTCTTTGTTCATTGCCGGTGGGCTGGTACTTTCTCAGGTCTGCCAGATCACCGGTCTTGAGCCATACACTGTGCAGAACTGGGTCAAGCGTGGTTTTCTGACTCACCCGGAGAACAAAAAGTACAACTGCGATCAGCTTTGCAGGCTTCTGATCATCAACACCTTAAAGACGGCTATGCCCATGGAATCTGTTTGCCGCCTTCTGTCCTATATCAACGGCAGGCTGGATGACACCAGCGACGACATTATCCCGGACAGCAAAATGTACTTCATTTTCACCCGGCTGGCATCCACCTGCTCCAATGCCTGGTCGCCGGCCGATCTGGAGCGAGTCATCGAAACCGCTTTGGCGCAGAATTGGCTGGAATGTCCCAATGCGGAAGCCCAAAAACGAGTTGCCCAGGTCTTAGAGGTCATCGCAAACGCCTGGTTCGCCTCCCAATTCCAAAAAAGAGCTGTGAATCAGCTTACTGCCCTGGGGCTGTGATCCCGGGTTATTAGAAAGGAGATCAATCAATCATGCAAGACGGAGCTTATCGTTGGGTCAAAGACAACGAACCCCATGGAAGCACAAAAGCCGCTCCCAAAAACAAAAAGGACGACCCCCTGAAGCTGGTCAAAAACATTATCATTCTGGCAATTGTCGTTGTGTTCGCCACAGTCCTGGTCAGCACTTGCTGGTATACTGTAGATGATAAGCAGCAGGCAGTTGTAACCACCTTCGGCAAAGTGACCGATATCACCGGTGCCGGCGTACATTTCAAGCTCCCCTTTGGCATCCAAAAGGCCCAGAAGGTGGATGTGAATGTATATCAGAAGCTGGAGCTGGGCTACCGCACTGACTACAGCAACACCAACGGCTATCAGGTGGTCGAGGAAGAATGTAAGATGATTACCGGCGATTATAACATCGTCAATGTTGAATTTTTCGTAGAATACAAGGTATCCAACCCGGAGCGGTATCTCTTTGGTTCTTACGAGCCGGAGGAAATCCTGCGGAACCTAATCCAGAGTCAGGTCCGTAATGTGGTAGGCTCCAGCCAGGTAGACAGCGTGCTGACCGACGGCAAGGAAGCCATCCAGATGCGGGTCAAGGAACTGGTAACGGAAGTTTTACAGGAATATGACATCGGCCTTACCTTGGTAGATGTGAAGATTCAGGATGCCGAGCCTCCCACGGCTCAGGTTATTGAAGCCTTCAAGGCTGTGGAAACCGCCAAACAGGGTGCGGAAACTGTAGTCAATCAGGCCATGGCCTACCAGAATGCGGAGCTGCCCAATGCCCAGGCTCAGGCCGACCAGCTCATCCAGAATGCGGAATATCTGAAGCAGGCCCGTATTAACGAGGCCAAAGAGCAGGTGGCTATGTTCAACGCCATGTACGCAGAATATCAACTCAATCCGGAAATCACCCGCAGCCGTATGTACTACGAAGCCATTTCCGAGGCTCTGCCCGGCGTGCAAGTCTACATCAACACAGGAAATGGACAAAATGTAGAGATGCTTTTGCCCCTTGAGCCCATTGTAAACACCGCCAACCCCGGCGACACCGAATAAGGAGAACGCCCTATGAAAAAATGGATCATTACCGGCATTGTGCTGGTTCTGGCTGTGGTGCTTCTGTCCACCGCCATGTATACGGTAAAGGAAAATGAATATGCCTGTACCGTCCGCTTTTCCAAGATCATCGACACAGTAGACCAGCCCGGTCTTCGCTTCAAAGTCCCCTTCCTGGACAGTGTCAAGACCTTCCCCAAAGCTGTCATGCTCTACGACATCCCCCCCTCTGAGGTTCTCACCTCCGACAAACAGAACATGACCGTAGATAACTACATCCTCTGGAAGGTATCCGACCCCAAGCTGTTCTACCAGACCCTTGGCTCTACCGTGGTTGCAGAGGAGCGACTCAATGCCCTGACCTACAACGCCTTAAAAACTGTCATGGGTACTCTTGCCCAGCAGGACATCATCAACATGGATGACGGCGGCGAGCGCAACGAAATTTACGAAGGCATTACCAAGACCGTAGACTCCCTGGCAGAAACCTACGGCATCGATGTAGTAGACGTAAAGATCAAGCGGTTCGATCTTCCCGAGTCCAACGAGAACGCGGTCTATACCCGCATGATCTCCGAGCGAAATCAGATTGCGGAGAAGTACACCGCCGACGGCAACTACGAAGCCTCCATCATCCGAAACGATGTGGATAAGCAGGTAAACATCTTGATTTCCAACGCCAAGGCACAGGCAGCCCAGCTGGAAGCCGAGGGCGAGGCCGAGTATATGCGTCTGCTGGCTGAGGCCTACGACACAGCCGACAAGCAGGATTTCTACACCTTCAATCTGGCTCTGGATGCTTTGAAACAGACCCTGACCGGCGAGGAAAAGACCGTGATTCTGGATGCCGATTCCCCCCTGGCTCAGCTTTTAACCAACCCCTAAGGACAGCTAAATTCCAATTTAGCGGGCCGTTTTCGATAGAAGGCTGTAGGGCGGGGGCATGCCCCCGCCGGGCAGTATCGAAATTTTTGCACCGATTTTTAAGGCAAAACCCTTCGTTTCCCGTGTTATCGGCAATGCCTATCAAGG
>JAZQXK010000159.1:0-18734 GCA_045632785.1 Faecousia sp. | reverse complement strand
CACCCTTTGTAGGGGCCGGATACATCCGGCCCGTTCCGCACTGCAAATTTGTACGAATTCGCCCTAAATGGTGCTGTTTTTCAAACTTTTCCGCCGGGCCGGATATATCCGGCCCCTACAGTCTTCTATCGAAAACTGCCCGATAAATCGGAATTTACAGCACCAGCACTCAGGTTATTTCCTACAACTTCTCCCTCTTTTCTGCTCAATTCCCCAAAATCCTTGAAAAAGGGATTCTCCTGTGCTATACTTTTTACAGATAATATCTACGAGGAGTTTTGCCATGAAAGGGAAACAAACGGTTCTTGCCCTGACTCTGGTTGCCTGTTTGGTAGGTTTTGCTCTTTGGGGCTTATCCCGTGAGCAGGAGCAACCCCCGAAGGAGCAAGAAGGACAGAGCCAAACTCTTGTTGCAGAGCTGGTGTTCAGTGAGCTATGTGCCAAAAACGAAACCATCATTGCAGACAATTCCGGCCGCCACCGGGATTATGCCGAACTTTATAACGGCGGCGCCCCTATTTCTCTGGATGGCTTCTGCCTCACAGACGGCAGAGGGAAAAGCGAGCCCTTTGGCGATGTTACCCTGGCATCCGGGGAATACTTCCTGGTTTTTCTGGGTGCAGACCTGACCGACTTCTCCCTGGGCTCGTCCGGGGGTGACTGCATCCAGCTTCTTGACCCGGCGGGCAAGGTGGTGACCCAGGCCAATACCCTCCCTTCCGGAGAGGATGAGGTCATGGTTCTGCAAGGGAAGGAATATGTCCTGACAAAGGAAGCCAGCCCCGGCTTTGCCAATGACGAAGAAGGCGTTAAAATGTTCCGGGAGGGTAAGAGAGCGGAAGATCCTGCCCTTGTGATTTCTGAGGTGCTGGTGCAGAATGTATCCTCCTTGCCGGACGAAAACGGACAATTTTACGATGCAGCCGAGCTTTACAACCGCTCGGAGAGCCCCATATTGTTAAGCGACTTTTACCTTTCTGACAGCTTGCAGGAGCGGTTTCGGTATCGTCTGCCGGAAATCGTCCTTCCTGCCGGGGATTACCTGACGGTTTTCTGCGATGGCAAAATGGGCCAGGACGATGAGGGTAGACTCCATGTGCCCTTTGGCCTGTCCATGGGGGATGTTCTGTGTCTCACCGGGAAGGACGGCTTCTATGTGGATACGCCTGTGACTTATCCCGGAGAGGATGTGTCCCTTCTTTTGCAGGAGGATGGCACCTGTGCCTCCGGTGCTGTGAGCCTGGGCTACAGCAATGACGAAGAAGGCAGCACTCGGTTTTTTGAGTCCCGCATGGATGAAAATGCGCCTTTGGTGATCAGTGAGGTGCTTTTGTCCGCTTCCGATGTTCCCTATACCGGACGCATTACCGACGTGATCGAGATATTCAACCGCTCTCAGGAAACTGTCAGCACGGCGGGGTGGTTCTTATCCGACGGTGGCGACCCCTATGCCTACAGCCTGCCACAGGTGGAGCTTGCACCGGGAGAATGTCTGGTCATTCCCTGTTCCAGAGAGGAAACCGGATTTTGCCTCTCCGCTTCCGATACCCTGCGGCTCACAGGCCCCAACTACAAGACTGCCTCTTTCGTGCCCTGCGCCATGAGCCAAGGAATGCAAAGCCTTTGTTTTGCAGACGGGGCATATGCTTTGGGGGCTGTAACACTGGGCTTTACTAATACCCCGGAAGGAGAGCAAGCCTATCTGGAAAGCACCTTGCCGGAAGGACTGCGGATCTCGGAAATGATGAGCGCCAATCGCTCTTACTTAAAAGGCGGCTATGCCAAAACCTGCGACTGGATCGAGCTGTACAATGCTTCCGACGAAGATATTTTGCTCAGTGAATACTACCTGACAGACGACAGCGGAGAATTAAGACAATATAGCCTGCCGGAAAAGACCTTAAAGCCAGGAGAATACTGGGTAGCACTTTTGGCAGACAGCACCACCAACCTGCGAAAGGACCTGCCTGCTCTGCCCTTCACTTTGTCCACCAGAGGAGAAACACTCTACCTGACCCGGGATAATGAGATCGTAGATTATGTAAACCTGCCGGAACTGAATACCGACCAGGCCTACGGACGACCCGATGGTGTGGCAGGCTTCAGTTTGCTCAGCACACCTACCCCCGCTAAGGCCAACAGCCAGGGAGCGGAGGTTACCCCCGATCCCATTTCCCTGACTGTCCAGGGTGCCCATGACGGTGTCGAATATTTGGAGGTGGAGCTGTCTTCTCCTGGGGAGATCTACTACACCACCGACTGCCAGCGCCCCGGCAAGGGAAGTACCCGCTACACCGGTCCCATTCGCCTGACGGAAACCACAGTCATCCGTGCCATCGCCTACGAGGATGGGAAAAAAGCCTCTCAGGTGGTTGACTTCACCTATGTTCTCAATCAGAACCACGCCCTGCCTGTGGCAAGCCTGGTCACTGACCCTGCAAACCTGTGGGATTTCGACACAGGTATCTATGTAGAAGGCCCCAACGGTGCGCCGGAATTTCCCCACAAGGGCGCCAACTACTGGCAGCGCTGGGAAAAGCTGGCAACGGTGTCCCTTTTTGAAATGGAGGGGGGCGGCTTCTATGAGCCCTGCGGCATCCGGATTTTCGGCGCTTATTCCCGGGCCTTGCCCATTAAGGCTTTCTCCTGCTTCTTCCGGGATGCTTACGGGGCGCCCGATTTGGACTATCCCCTCTTTGGGGAGGAAGGTTTGGATACTTACGAGTCCTTCATCTTCCGTGCCGGTGGGCAGGACTACTACCGTGCCCGGATGCGGGATGTGCTGATTACCTCCCTGATTGCCGACCATACCACAGTGGCGGTGCAGAAGTACCGGCCTGTGGTACTGTACCTTAACGGAAAATTCTGGGGTGTCTACTTCATCCGTGAGAAGCTCAACGAAAACTATGTAGCCGGTAATTTTAACGCAAAGCCGGAGGAAGTTCATATTACGGAGTACAACGGCGGAGATGTGCCGGAGTACCGGCAGCTCATTCAATATGTACGAACCCATGATCTATCCGTGCAGGAGCATTATGATTATGTCTGCTCTCAGGTGGACATCCAAAACTACATGGACTACATTATTGGAGAGATGTGGATCGGCAATGCGGACATTGATAACATTCGCTTTTTCAAGACCCCGGGAGAAAAATGGCGATGGATCATGTATGATACGGATTTCGGAATGTGGAATGTGGAGTACAACTCCGTGGCAGACCACTTGTATCCCGGGGGCACCGGGGGATACAACGCCGTGGATAATGACTTGATTGTAAAGCTTCTGAAAAACCCGGAGTTTAAGGACGCCTTCCTGTCCCGCATGGCCTGGCAGATGAACACCATCTGGACAGAGGAAACTGTCTGCGCCAGAATTGACGAATTAGTTGCCCTAATCGGTCAGGATATGGAAAAGGACTGCAAGCGGTGGAACAGTAAGTATTCCACCTGGCAGGGCTGGGTGCAGGATCTTCGGGACTATGTACCCAAGCGAAACAAGTATCTTTTGACTTGTATCCAGGATTATTTTAACCTGTCCAAGGCTCAAATGAGGGACTATGGATTCCAGGTTTAAGGAGGCGGAAAGATGCCAGCAAGACATGAAGAAAAGTATATCATTGACTACCGGCAGTATGCCACCTTAAAGGAGCGGGCAACCAGAATCCTGACTCCCGACTCCCACGGAGCGGGTGGAAGCTACACCATTGCATCCTTGTATTTTGACGATCGCCTGGATCACGCCCTCTATGAGAAGCTGGATGGCCTTCCGGAGCATACCAAATTCCGCATCCGTACTTACGATTGCTCCCCGGACATGATCAAACTGGAGCGAAAGGATAAAAGGGGCATTCTGACGGAGAAATTTTCCGCATCCATTACCCCGGAACAGCTTGCCCGTATTGCGGAGGGCGCATGGGATATCCAGGGTCTTTCTTTCAAGGGGAAGGACTTAGCCCATCAGATGCAGGCTCAGGGACTGATTCCTACGGTGATCGTCCGTTACCAAAGAGATGCTTTCTTCTTTCCGGGTACAGATCTTCGCCTGACCTTTGACACCAATTTGGAAGCGGTGCAGCCGGATGTCAATAACCTGTTTTCTCCCCACGCTCCCGGAATTCCGGCTTTGGGGAAGAATGAGGTCATTATGGAGATCAAATACGGCGCATTTCTTCCCACCTTCATCCGCAAGCTCACCAAAGTTGACTGCAAGCAGCTTTCCGTTTCTAAATACGCCCTGTGCCGGGAAATGAAATAAGGCACTGAAAAAGGAGAAATAATTATGAGTATTCTTGATGCTATTAAGAACAGTGTATTAGAGGGTTTTGACACCAGCATCACCGCCACAGACATTCTTCTGGGGTTGGGTGTTGCCCTTCTGGCCGGTTTATTTATCCTCTTGATCTACAGAAGCACCGTAGGGAATATGACCTTCAACCGCAGCTTCGGCCTAACCTTACTTCTGGTCACCTCCATCAGTGCCATGATCGTTCTCACCATTACCTCCAACCTGGCCCTTTCTCTGGGTATGGTGGGTGCGCTCTCCATTGTCCGCTTCCGCACTGCCATTAAGGATGCCTCTGACACTGCCTTTATGTTCTGGGCGGTTGCCGCCGGTATCACTGCCGGTGCAGGGTTCTATCTGCTGACTCTCATTGGCTGCCTGTTTGTGGGCGTGGTTTGCGTGGTCAGTATTTTGGTTCTGGATCACAGCGCCAGAGCATACCTTCTGGTGGTCAAGACCCAGGGACAGGATGCTCCCAAGGCCATTGAGAGGGCACTGTCTGCGGGGAAGATGCGCTACAAGCTCTCTGCTCTGACCCAGAATGGGGAAAATACCGAGGTGATCTATGAGCTGGCCTTCACGGAAAAGAACCGGGAAGTGGTAACTGCTGTGCAGAATATTGCCGGGGTCATGAGCCTTTCTCTGGTAGATTGCAGAAAGAGCTAATGTTGCACCTGTGGAGCAGCGAAGTTTGTCCTGCGGACAAGTGAAGTAGCAGGAGCTTTCGGCTCAATGATATATGCCTGCGGCATATGATATAGCCCCGATGGTGCTATTGTGGTATCCCCTTCAGGGATGGATTTGAAAATCTTTTTGCCGGTTGGGGCAGGGTTTTTGCTCTAACCGGCGCTTTTTGTGTTGAGAGGTCGTGAGGGAGCCACTTGTTCCCGATGGTTGGGAATCCCCGGTAGAATCCGGGATGATGTGGGCATCGTCCCATGCAAAAGGATGACCAATTGGGCAGCCAAACCAAAATTCGCAAAGGGATGAGCTGCCTCTGTGGGCTAGAGTCCCCTGGCGCATAGCTGAAAAAAGAGCGCTCCCGAAGGAACGCTCCGCTTTTCAAGATAACAGCTTCCCGATGCCCTCCGGGGAAGAAAGCTCTTTGACCATTTCTGCATAAAGGCCATGGCAGCTTTCCTCATCGCCCCGGCAAAGAGCCTCATAGCAGGGCTGCAAGTGCTTCTCCCACAGCTTGGGATACACCCCATCCGGGTCGTTACACAAATCAATTGCCATGCAGATTCCCGGCGCAACATTATAATATGCTTCGATCTGCTCCGGCCCATCCGGAAGACCAGTCAGATAGCTGTCCCGGAAATTGCGGAAGGCGGTCAGCTCCGGGCAGTTGTCCGGCTTTTCTGCCTGACGGCAGGTGGCGGTGGTAATATAGCACAGCTTTCTGGGACGGAAACCTTCCATGAGGGTGTCGTAGCTTACTGCCTGGAAGGTGTTTTCCGGGTACTTCGTGACCCACGCCTCATGAAGCGCCTCTGCAAAAAGGGCGCAGTCCTTCTCTGGCTGCTGCAAAATGGCAGGCACAGTGAGCAGACACAGGGTATATTTGATCTCGTCCAGCAAAGAGGCTTTGCTGCGAAGTGCGCCCCGGTTTTCCTCTGCCCACTGATCCAATCGGGAAACCACAGCCTTGCCCAGATTCCCGGCTTCTGCCTTCCCGGCTTTTCCCCGGCACAGGTGGGCTATCCTGGAGAAGACAGTGCCGTATTTTTCCGTGTATTTGGCAAAATACTTGGGGTAAGCCTTTTTGGTAAAGTGCTTGAAAATGTTTAAGTGATCAGTGACGGCAAGAGGAAGCGCCCGTTCCAGTTCCTCCAGAATGACTTTGCGTTCCTCCGGAGGAAGGGCAGTGTCTTCTTCTGCCGGGGGTGCAATATCCTGGGGGGTCAGCCGCTTGCCGCAGTAAAGGCAGGAAAACTCCTTTAGGTGGTCGGGGATTTGCAGGGCGTTGCCGCAGTGGGGGCAAATGCCGGTGAGAAAATTCTGCTCAGTCATAGATACTCGCTCCTTTGGCTTGTTGGGACTATTTTATAACACTTTCTCCGGAATGACAACATAAATTTCCAAACAACTGGGGCGAGGCTTGTGGAACATTGTGGAAAACAACCCCTACAGATGCCCAAAATAATCTTCAATATAGAAAATCGTTTCCTTTGGCTCTAGACTTCTTTGTCAAAATGCTTTACAATAAAAATGTATTTACCAACAAAGGAGGAAACAACGATGAAAAGAACACTCTTATGCCTGTTCCTGCTCTTTGTCCTGGCTTTAACCCTTACTGCCTGCAACTCCCCGGCGCAGCCTACGGAAGCACCCACAGAAGCACCCACAGAAGCACCCACAGAAGCACCCACTGAAGCACCCACAGAGCCGTTGCCAACTGACCCCTTCACCGAGGAAGAGTATCAGGCATGGTTCCTGGGCACTGCATTACCTATTGATGGCATTGATGATGCCTACGATGCCCACGAAACAGAGGGCACGATTTATCAAAGGGTCTATACCCAGTCTGTTCAGCCCCGGGATCCTATGCCCCAAATAAGAACCCAGGGCCTCTATCGCTATGACAACTTCTATACTTACACCAATGAGGATCAGTCCGTCAAGCCGGTATATTTCCGCGGTGATACCGCCCTTTTCCTCTTTGACAATGTATGCCCTGAACTGCGCTGCCGTAATTATGGTCTGCCGGTGAGCGTCCAAGACCCGGCCATTTACGGTCTTTTGGAGGAGTTTGTTTTCTCTCAGACTTTTACAGAGAGTGAAGATCGTCCAGAGCTGAAGTATTTTTTTACGACCTTTGTTACGGAGAACCTTGACGGACAGGTAACCACTTATACAATCTTCCGGGACGGCACGCTGTTTCGGAATGAAGACGAGGTAGCAGTCCAAAAGCTGGATAGAAGGGTGACCGCCGCTATTTTTGCGGTAAAGCATGCCTATACCGGCAGTACCAACGAACAGGCGCGCTATCGCGGCCCATTATTGGATTCTGATTTTGACCCTACAGAATATAGTTGGTATCAGGTCGAGATTGAACAAAATGGGCAGACGCTGAGGCTGACTCCTGAGGAAAGCCTGACCTTCCTGCGTATGGTTTCCGACCCCCGTGTAGATGATGATTGGGGATTCGAATACAACTGCTTCCTCCGTTCCAACTGTGGCATAGGCGACCGGGGAGAAAAGCTTCTGGATTTTTCCTTGGTTACCGTTTATGCAGACGGAAGTGAGGTTGGTATCGGGGAGGATTACTCCCTCTATGAAGACGGCAAGATCGTTTATAAAGATCGGTACTTTTGGGAATTCTGGGGCAACTATATTGCTATTTTAGATCAGTTGCTTGTAGACCGCTACGTCATCTCCCGCAGCAACTTCGACACCCAAGCCATTCTGGATTTCCTGGCACAATGCGAATCCACCACAAAAACAGAAGCCCCCTAAAAGCGGTAAATCTATTTTGAGGATGATGGATTTCTAAGCAAATTATTTTATAAGCAAAAGGCTTTAATCAACAAAGGAGGAAATAACGATGAAAAGAACCCTCTTATGCCTGCTCCTGCTTTTTGCCCTGGCTTTTACCCTGGCTGCCTGCAACTCCCCGGCGCAGCCTACGGAAGCACCCACAGAAGCACCCACAGAAGCACCCACAGAAGCACCCACAGAAGCACCCACAGAGCCGTTGCCAACTGACCCCTTCACCGAGGAAGAGTATCATGCCTGGTTCCTGGCAGAAAGCCTTCCGCTGAAGGACTTTTATACAGCAACCTGGGAAGAGGGCACAGTTTACCATTATGCATACAACTTTAATTTTAGTGATATGAAGTTTACACCCAGAGCGCATTATCGTTATGATGAGTTCTATACTTATAGTAACGAGGAGGAGACTGACCAGCCGGTATACTTCCGTGGAGATACCGCTCTGTATTTCTATGATGATTACGACAAGCATGATGCCCCCTGGCTGGAGCAAAAGCATTTTGTAAGCATTCAGGATCCTGCAATTTACGGCCTTTTAGAGGAATTTGTGTTCCCCCTGACTTTTGAACCCGGGGGCGAAAAATGGGCGTTCACATATGCCGAGGCACTGTTTGTCACCGTAGGCCCGGACGATACGGAAACCCACTATTCAATCTTTCGGGATGGCTCAGTATTCCGGGAAAAGCACGAGAGTTCGTCCGACAGCGCAGTTGTTCTCGAAGAAGCGACCCAAAAGCTGCCGGAGGATGTGACTGCCGCCATTTTTGCGGTGAAGTATACCTACTTTGCAAGCACGATACCCTATATGACCTATGCCGATGAAGTTGCCTTTGATCCGGCGAGAGGTGATTTCGGGCTGGTTGAAATCACTGTCAATCAAAATGGCCAGGAGAAATGGCTGCCCACAGCAGAAAGCCGGGAATTCCTCCGTCTGGTTTCTGACCCTATGGAGGAACGGAATGAAGACATCTTCTTCAAATGCTTCCGGCGCGCCAACTGCGGCATGGGCGACCGGGGCGAAAAGCTTCTGGACTTCACCCTTTCCTGGATCGAATCGGACGGAAGCATAAGAACAAGCAGAACGTATTCTCTCTATGAAGATGGCAAGATAGTTCAGTTGGACTGGCTTCACAACGAATACCCACAACCTGATATTGAGGATGATCTATATATGGAGCGTTACAACATCTCCCGCAGCAACTTCGACACCCAAGCCATTCTGGATTTCTTAAATTCCTGATCCCCCAAAGCCATGAGGATGTGATCGTCTTCATGGCTTTTTTCTTTCTGTGTCTATAAAATGGTTGCAATATGGGAAAAAATAGTATATAATGTACTCTAACTTTATCCTGAAACAAGGAAGGATGTTTATTACTATGGCTGAAATTACCGAAAGCAAGAATTTTATTCACGCTTTTATTGATGAGGACATTGCCGAAGGCGGCCGCTATGCCGGTCAGGCTGTCCACACCCGTTTTCCCCCCGAGCCCAACGGCTACCTCCACATTGGCCACTGCAAGGCTCTGATTATCGACTTTGGCACGGCCGAGAAGTACGGCGGTATGTGCAATCTCCGCATGGACGACACCAATCCTGCCAAGGAAGATACCGAGTATGTAGATGCCATCCGGGAAGATATTCACTGGCTGGGCTTCGACTGGGGCGACCGCTTCTTCTACGGCTCTGATTACTTTGAAAAGACCTATCAGTTTGCCGAGGAGCTGATTCAGAAGGGCCTTGCCTATGTGTGCGAGCTGACTCCCGAGCAGTTCCGGGAATACCGCGGCGACCTGACTACCCCCGCCACCTCCCCCTACCGGGATCGCCCCATGGAGGAGAGCTTAGACCTGTTCCGCCGTATGCGGGCAGGGGAGTTCCCCGACAACCGCTATACCCTCCGTGCCAAGATTGACCTGGCTTCCGGCAACTTCAATATGCGTGACCCGGTTCTGTACCGCATCCGCCATGTGGAGCATCACCGCCAGGGTACCAAGTGGTGCATCTATCCCATGTATGACTTTGCCCACCCCATTCAGGATGCTCTGGAAGGTATTACCCACAGCCTTTGCTCTCTGGAATTTGAGAACCATCGACCCCTGTACAACTGGGTGGTAGAGAATGTTTCCGTGCCCCATCATCCCCGGCAGATCGAGTTCGCCCGTCTGGGCATCGACCATACTGTTCTGTCCAAGAGAAAGCTGCGCCAGTTGGTAGAGGAAGGCCGTGTATCCGGCTGGGACGACCCCCGGATGCCTACCTTGTGCGGTCTGCGCCGCCGTGGCTACACCCCCAACTCCATCCGCAACTTCTGCGAGCGCATCGGTGTTGCCAAGTCCCCCAATACCATCGAGTTCGCTTTCCTGGAGCACTGCCTCCGGGAAGACCTGAACGAAACTGCTACCAGAGTGATGGCTGTTCTGGATCCTGTGAAGCTGACTGTTACCAACTACCCCGAAGGACAGAGTGAGAGCTTCGAGGTTGAGAATAATCCTGTGAACCCTGAATCCGGCACCCGCACCGTCACCTTCTCCCGGAATCTGTGGATCGAGCGGGAAGACTTCATGGAGGAAAAGGTGGGCAAGTTCTTCCGCCTGTTCCCCGGCAATGAAGTTCGGCTCAAGGGTGCTTATGTGGTCAAGTGTACCGGTTGCGTCAAGGACGAAAACGGCAAGGTCATTGAAGTCCTCTGCACCTATGACCCCGATTCCCGTGGCGGCGACCCTGCTGACGGACGGAAGGTTAAGAGTACCATCCATTGGGTAGATGCTGCCAACTGCTATGATGCCGAGGTTCGCCAGTACGACAACCTGTTCCTGGATGCCGACCCCGATGCCTCAGGCAAGGACTTTATTGCTTGCCTGAACCCCGATTCTCTCAAGGTTCTCACCGGCTGCAAGGTTGAGGCCGCTCTGGCTCAGGCACAGCCTGCCGACCGCTTCCAGTTCATGCGCATGGGCTACTTCTGCGCCGACTCCAAGGATTCCACCCCCGAGCATCTGGTGTTCAACCGCTCCGTCAGCCTGAAGGACAGCTTCAAGCCCGGTAAGTAATGATAATCATTCCCGGTGAATGGCAGAAGGCTGTTCACCGGGTTTTTCTGCCCCTTGTCGAAAAATGGAAATTGGGGTATAGTCTCTTTCCTACTACTTTTTTCCAGGAGGTACACTATGATCTATGTCGCTTCCGATCTCCACGGCTATCCCTTGGAGGAATTTCAGGCTCTTTTACAGGGGGCAGGCTTTTCTCAGGACGATTACCTTTTTATCTTAGGAGATGTGATCGACCGGGGCCCCGAAGGGGTAAAATACCTCCAATGGCTTTTGGACCAGACCAACGTGCAGCTCATTCTGGGCAACCATGAGGCCATGATGCTGGCTTGCTCCTTCCTTTTTGATCCGGTCACGGCGGAAACTCTGGACGAGCTGACCATAGAAAAGTTCAAGTTGGTGGAAACATGGTTCCGCAACGGCGGCAAAATCACCTTAAATGCCATGCGGGAGCTGCTTCACGACGACCCGGAGCAGGTAGAGGCCATTTTGGACTACCTCCGGGATGCCCCCCTTTATGATTCCGCTACAGTGAATGGACATAACTACCTTCTGGTACATTCCGGCTTGGGGAACTTCCATAAGGACAAGCCCATAGAGGACTATGCCCCCTACGACCTCATCTGGACAAGACCTACCTTGGACACGGTGTATGACATTGACAATACCACCGTCATCTTCGGGCATACCCCCATCTGCATCTTTGGGCAGGAGCATGAGGGTAAGCTGCTCCACGGACAGGGCTGGATCTGCATTGATGCCGGGGTGTCCTTTGGGATGAACCCGGTGATCCTCCGGCTGGACGATATGCAGAGCTTTTCCTGATGGCGGTCATTAGATACAAGAGAACCAAGAAAAGGGGGCGCACACTGTGCGCCTCAGAGTGTCAAAATGAAATTCATGACAGTTGGTGGTCGTTCATATATGGAAGTTCTAAGAACAAGGGACCATTCTGAATTTTAAGTTTATAAACCCTTGCTTTTCAAGCATTTTGACTTACTGCGCAAACCGACCCCTACCGTACCTTAAGTACGCCGACGGGTTCGGTTTGCTTGTCTTGGCGGCTTTAGTGACCTCTGCCAGGCTGTCAAAAAAGCAAGTTTTTTGACAGCCTGGGGCGCATACTGTGCGCCTTTCGTTCCCCATAGTCGAAAAATCTTCCATTGAATTTGCTGGGACACCCGTCCTCGGTTGTGGAGCAATCATTTACGCACGGATTGTCCCCTGAACCAAAATTCACAGCCTCACCGTCCACTGACAACTGATTTCCCTTCCATACAGGAAAACACTTGCCAAAACGCCTCTTTTTGTGTAAAATATGAGAAAACAAATTACTCCTGACAGGAGGAAGCGACTTTGCAATACTTAGAAGTGACTGTAAAGACCACGGCCCAGGGAATTGGGCTCACCGCTGATGCCCTCACCGCCATGGGCTATGATAGTCTGGTTTTGGAAGACCAGACAGAATACGAAAAATTCCTGGAAGAGAACCGGGCCTGCTGGGACTATATCGACGAAGAACTGTCTAAGCGGCTCCGGGGGCTTTCCCAGATTAAGCTGTATCTGGAAAACGATGCAAATGCCCTTTCCAGGTTGGAGGCCATCCGGGAGGAGATGCTCCGCCTGGGTAAGCGTCACCCTGGGAAGAACATGGGCTCTTTGACGGTTTCCGCTGCCCCTCTGGACGAGGAGGACTGGGAAAACAGCTGGAAGAAGAACTATCCTCCCCAGTTTGTAGGGAAGAATCTCTGCGTGCTGCCTTATTGGCTTTCTCAGGAGGCTGCGGAGGGTCGATTGGCTATCCGTTTAGACCCGGGCCTTACCTTCGGCACAGGCTCTCACCCCTCCACCCAGATGTGCATGGCAGCACTGGAAGAGCACCTGACTCCCGGAAGTCGGGTCATTGACCTTGGCTCCGGAAGCGGTATTTTGTCTTTGGTGTCTTTGCGCCTTGGTGCGGAAACTGCCGTGGGCGTGGACATTGACCCCAAGGCAGAGGGCATGGCAAGAGAAAACGCCGCCTACAACGGCTTTGGAGAAGACGGTTTCCGTGCCTTCACCGGAGATCTGGTCAAGGACAAAAAGGCACTGGAAGCTCTGGGCGGTGACTATGACTTAGTTCTTGTGAATATCGTGGCAGATGTGATTCTGGCTCTCAGTCCGGTGCTTCCCCAGGTGGTTCGTCGGGGCGGCCTGGTGATCTGCTCCGGCATTTTGGATACCCGACTGGAAGAAGTGCGTGCAGGACTGGAAGCCCAGGGGCTTACCATTTTGGCGCAAAAAGAGCAGGAGGACTGGCGGTGTCTGGTCGCCCGCCGGGAGGAATAATATGTTTCGCTTATCGTATCATGGAAAGCTTCGCCTGAAGCGGCTGGGCATTGCTCTGGGTATTTTGCTGCTGATTGCGGTGATTGCCCTGGTTTGCTGGTTTGTGTGGGTGCAGCGGTATATTGTATACACCAGAGAAGGAGTGGTTTTTGATTTTGACCGCTCCACTTTGGACTTGGAGTTCAAGGATCACAACGTCCAGCCCCAAAGAACGGAAATGCCCCTAAACATCCTCATTAACGACGGCAAGGAGGATCAGAAAGATCCGGAGCAGCAGGAAAAAGAGATTCTTTCCGGCGTCTATGTGGATACGGCTCTCCTTCTCAAGGGCATGGACAAGGTGAAAGAAGCCTTGGGCACTGTTACGGCGGACATGGCTGTGATGCTGGATGTGAAAAGCAAATTCGGCAATTTCTATTATTCTACCGCCATCAACGGCGCCAGCCTTTCCGACAGCATTTACGCCCCCGACATGGATGCCTTCATTCAGGAACTGCGAAAGACAGATTGCTATTTGATCGCACGGCTGCCTGCCTTCCGGGATACTGCCTTTGCTCTGCAAAATCAGCCCTGCGGCCTGCCTCTGGCTTCCGGCGTTCTGTGGACGGATGAGGATAAGTGCTACTGGCTGAACCCCACCAAGGATGCAGTTCTGAGCAATCTGGTGCAGATCTGCCGGGAACTGCGGGAGCTGGGCTTTGACGAGGTGGTCTTCTGCGATTTTAAGATTCCCGACAGCGGCCGTATTGTCTTTTCCTCCGACGTGCCCAAGGACGAGGCACTGAAAAATGCTGCGGAGTATTTGGTCACCGCCTGCGCCGGTGAGTATTTTGCCGTGTCTTTTGTGGGCTCTACGGACTTCCCTCTGCCTGTGGGCAACACCCGGCTGTATATTGAGGGAGTCTCCCCGGAGCAGCTGGAAGCGGCCTATGCCAAAGCGCCGGGCCTTGAGCCCCTGCGCCAGACGGTCTTCATGGCAGATACCAGAGATACCCGCTATGATGCCTATAGCCATTTGCGACTGGTGAAATAAGCAAATAATAAGCCCCATGGGAATGATTTTTTCTTCCCATGGGGTTTTCTGCATTTATTCCAATGTAATGGTAATGCTGTTTTCGTAGGTTTCGCCCGCAGGCAGGTGCACCAGATTCTCCTGGGTTTCCAGATCCTCCATATAGGCACTGTGAGCGGGCAGTGACAGCCAGGGCTCTACGCAAACAAAGGGCACTTCTTTATGATCGTTGTGCCACAGACCTACAAAGGGCATCCCGGGGAACTCCACGGTTACACTGTGCCGGGACTTTTGGGACCGCAGAGTGATGCACCGGGGCATATTTTGCAGGATAATGGCATCGTGGTCAAAAAGATTATGGGTCAGGGGGACTTTGCTGCCATCTGCCAGAGGATACAGAGGGCGATCCTCGGCAAGAAGCCAGTTGCTGTAGTCCAAAGTAATCTGGTTGGGGGTACTGGCTTTGGGGAATTCAAAGTACCAGTCCGTAAATTCTCCCTCTCCTGCCAGTGGTACCTGGAAGGCAGGGTGACTGCCCATGCCGAAGTACATCATTTTGCTGTCCCGGTTTTCTACCCGGCAGGTCTTGATAATGCGGTTACCCTCTACCTCATAGGTCACATGGAAGGAGAAGGTGAAAGGATACTGGCACCGGGGGTCGGGGTTTTCATTCAGCGTGAAGCAGACGAAGGTGGGGGACTGCTCCGTGACAGTAAAGACTGCATCCTGACAGAAGCCATGAGGGGTCATGGGGTATTCTCTGCCCTCATAGCGGTACTTACCCTGATTCAGCCGCCCAACACAGGGGAACAGGTTGGCATCCCGCCGCTTCCAGCCGTCGGGGTGGGTATTCTGCCAGAGATATTCCAGGCCGTCTTTTTGGATGCTGTGAAGCACTGCCCCGGTTCTTTTCAGAACCACAGTGAGGGTTTCATTTTGGATGGTAATAAATTCCATGGGGTGACCTCCATTGGGTGAATTCTATCTATTCTCTATGATCTAAATGCCTAAATGCTGCACTTGGCTTCGGTGCGATTTGTCCCATCAGATTACCGCGACGGCATAGAATCCTCCCATGCCATCCACTACATAATAACCGGAATCCAGGAAGGAAAGGTCTGCCATGTAGAAGCCCTCCTCTGTTACCCGAACCGGCACAGAAATGGGGGCATCCTCCCGAAAGGAGATGTAGGGATTGGACATAATGGCACTGTCGGTGAGGGTTTGCCCGTTCTGGGTATATGTATAGGGCATGGAACGCTCCGGGGTGTCTGCCAGAAGATGATAGAAGCTGTCACTGCCCTTTTTGCAGCGCAGGCACTTAAAGCCGGTCCCCAGAAGTGCGTCGTTCACGGCATCCGGGTCTTGGGTTAGTCCGGATAGGCTGATATCCTCCACGGCTTCCAGGGTATCCAGGGCTACAGTGTCAAAAAGAAGCTGATTTCCGTAGCCCAGGGCAGCAGCCGGGTAGAATGTAATTGTCATGCTGTCTTTTTGGGCTTGGGGGAGGGCATTCCACTGGCTTTCGGTGATGAACAGGCAGTCACCTCTAAAGTGATCCAGGGTCATGGGAAGATTGGTGCAGGAGCCTACTGTGCCGGAGCCTGCCCAACTGCTTTCGCAAGAGCCAAAACTCCGCAGCTCACCGTTTATGGGCTCTGCCTCTTGAAAGACAGTGTTCACACGGAAGAAACCGTCCTCCATGGAAATGGCTTGGAGGGTGTCGGAGAAGGGATTGGTGGACTCGGTGGGGTCGTCGGTCAGGAGGAAGTCCAAACTGGAAAGCCCCGGGTCAAGGAGAGGGGATTCTGTGATCTCGGGGGCGCTTTCCTGATTGAAGGGCACAGTGGGGGAGTCTTCACCGGTATCTCCGGCGATGAACACAACGCCTACAATGACTGCGATCAGCAGAATTACACCCAGGCAACCGCCCAGTTTTCTTTGTTCATGCATAACAAAACCTCCTGTTTTTCTGTTACGGCGCAGGCTCGGTAGCTTCTGTGGTGGGGGGTTCTGTAGGCTCTATCCATTCCGTAAAGGCATCGGAGAGCTGGCGGCTGTTGGAGTTGTGCAGCACATGATCCAGAGCGGGAAGCAGGTCAGATAAAATACCTCTTGTGGTGTATACCGCATAGGTACGGAACATCAGGGGGCACAACCGCCCGTCTTCCATGACACCTTCAAAGAGGTCGTAGTAGTTACCGCTGTTTTCCAGAGCCATGTTATTGAGCTTATTCAGGCTGCCGCTGGCCATGCCGCCATAGTTGGCGGCACCGTAGACAGCAAAGAAGGGGGAAAGATCAAAGTTAGGGGAGAGCCGAATCTCGCCTAAGTAGAACTCATAATCCCCATTACGCAGAGCTTTGCGAAATTCGTTATGGCTCAGAGCGTTGACGGAAACCAGAAGCCCCAGTTCGTTTAGCTGCTGGGCAATTCGTTCTGCCATAACCACACGGCGCTCGCTGCTGCTGTTTACCACAAGGCGGGCGGTTTTTCCTGCAAGGCCGGAATCTACCAGGGCGCTGCGGAAGGCTTCCGTGTCCACATCGTATTTTACAGCCAGGCCGCCGTCATAGCAGGAAGCGGTGGGGGCAGCGGGGAGGGTCGTCTTTTGGGCAAAGCCCTGGTACACATCCACCAGAGCTTCCCGGTCGATGCCATGGGTTAGGGCAGAGCGGAGAATGTCGTTGGAAAATACACCGGATTCGGTGTTGCAGGCCAGGTAGACCATGATCCCGGAGGCGCATTCCCACAGCTCATAGTCGCAGCGGTATTCTACATAGGTGTTTGCGCCGGGATCGGTGCAGACCAGGTCAGTCCGACCGAACTCAAATTCGTCCCGGATCTCTCCTGGGTTTGCTGCATCTGTCAGGGGGATTTCTGCCACATCTACCGGGGGTTTATAATCGCTCCACCAGTTCTGCCGTCTGCGCAGGCACAGCCCACCCGATTCACTGAGGGCATAAGCGCCTGTACCCAGAGGACGGTCAGAGGCTACATCCTCCTGGCGCACAATGGGAATATCCAGAAGCACCGGCAGACTCTCGTAGGCAGTGGCTAGGGTGATCTCCAGTGTCCGCTGGCTGGTGGCGGTGATGGTTTTCAGGTTGTGCAGCCGGTCGCCGTAAACAGGGCTGTCCATGGCGGCCTGGAGAGAGGCGACCACATCGGCGGCTTCCAGAGGCGAACCATCAGAGAAGGAGGCTTCCTCCAGGGTAAAGATATATGTTTTCAGGTTGCCGGAAGCAGTGTAGCTTTTGCACAGCACCGGCTCTGCCTTGTATTCCGAAGTCACTGTGAAAAGTCCCTGGTATAGTAAGGACATGGGGGTGCGGTTGGCAAGGCGGGTGGTGGTGTAGGGATTAAAACCACCGTCGGACTGGTAACAAAGGCCAAATTCCCGGGTTTTGTCCTGGCTGATTTGGCCTTGGTCTTCGTTTGGTAAGGTGACCTGTGGCACATTTCCCGGATCGTTGCTTCCGGGCAGGGAGCAGCCACAAAGCATCAAAAGGCACAAGCCAAGAGCCAACAGGCGAATCCGTTTTTTCATTGTTTATGCCTCACTCCTTTAAGAAAATTACGGCGGCCAGGGAACCTCTGTCCCCCTTGGTCATCCGATGGGACCAGAAGCGGTCATGCTGGCAGACGGTGCAGTCTTCACTGACTTGAATTTGCTCCACACCGGCCTTTTGCAGCCACAGGGTATTGATCCCCTTTAAGTCTACATGGTATTTTTCTCCGCTTTTGGTGATAAAGGCATTTGCTTCTTCTCCCAGAGCCGCAACCATGGCAGAGGGCACATCCCCATCTGTTTCAAAGCAGCATTTGCCGATGCAAGGGCCGATGGCTGCCCGGATATGGGAAGGGGAGCAGCCAAATTCTCTTGTCATGGCCTCAACGGTCTTTTTGGCGATACCTAGGGCAGTGCCCCGCCAGCCTGCATGGGCTGCGCCTACAGCCTTTTTCACCGGGTCGAAGAACAAAATGGGGGTGCAGTCTGCGGAGAAAACGGTAAGCACGACCCCCGGCTCGTTGGTAATGAGGCCGTCCCGTTCCGGCTCTACTTCCCGAAAAAGGCCGTCGCCCCGATCCTTTTTGCCCACTTTTTCCACAATGTCTGTGTGGGTCTGGTGAGTGAAGACGGTGTCTTCTGGGGAGAAGCCCAGAGCAGAGCCAAGGATTTCGTAGTTTTTCAGGACATTTTCCCGGAGATCGCCCCGGTGGATGCCCAAATTCAAAGAGGACAGACTGCCCTGGCTCACACCGCCATATCTGGTGGAAAAGGCGTGGGGTGTGTTCAGAAGATCGGCTTTCAAATATTCCAGCTTACCTAAGGTTACAGTTTTCAAAGCCATAAAGTAGCCCTCCTTTCAAAAGATGGGTTGATTCAATAAGCAGGGGGTTGGTGGGGAATTAAATCGTAAATTTAGGTTTATCGGGCAGTTTAGGGAACCCCATTGTAGGGCTGGGGCATTGGTTTATGGTGTTTCTAGGAATTATGGTGTGATTGCCACTGGCAATCATTTCATTTTGATTCGCTGCGGGTTGCACCACACTGGCAGAAATTCAT
>JAZQXK010000158.1:0-5214 GCA_045632785.1 Faecousia sp. | reverse complement strand
TTCCGGAAAGCGGGTGGTTTTTTGTGCTTGTTGAGGCTCCTGCCCCAAGCCCCGTGCGGACAGCAATTGTCCTGGGTAACACAGAAAATTCTGTGGCTGCGCGATTGTAAATCGCTGACTTTGGATAAAAGAGGATCGCTGTCCCTATGGGCAGCGATCCTTTTTTCGTTTATGGGATGTTATCTCACTCGTACTCTTCTTCATACATGGCAAGCAATGTATCTACATGGGTTCCGGCGAAGTTATCGTAGTAGCTTTCTTGGGATTGACGGGCCAATTCCATTTGTGTTTCTGCTTCAGGACGGAGTTCGTAGAAGGGAATCACTTTCGAGAGTGCAAAGCATTCCCGGCAGTAATCGAGTACGTCCTGCTCCATCCGCTGGGCCTCCTTTTCCGGAATTTCCATCCGTGCGGCGACCTCGAAATTATGCATAGGCTTATTCGTTGCAAAGCCGTAGCGGTAGTTCACATATGTGCTTTCCTGCTCTGGCAGTGCACCCAAAATTGCTTCAAGCAATGCATCCCGGAGCTTTCTTTCATATGCTTTTTCCATGGGACGTATTTCCGGATTTGCTTTGAAGCAATCCAACTCCAGCGCCCACTCGCAGATCTCATCGCTTGTATTTTCTTTGCCCGGGAAGTTCACTTCCTTTGCTACGATCCGGAAGGATTCCAGAAACAGCTTGAGTTCGTTCAAAATGTTGTAGTGAGCAAAGGTCAGAAATTTTGTTCCCATGGTTGGATCGAAACTGCGGATACTTTCCAGTACGCCGATCTCACCCCACTCAACGAGTTCCCGCCGGTACCGAATTGGGGGAATGCCCAGCATTTTAATCAGACCGCCGATGTAGCTTCCGCAATTTTGGAGAAGAAGCATCACCGCTTCTGCATCGCCGCCCTGGGCCAGGACGCAGAGTTCCTCATTGGACAGATCGTTTTTATGTTCCTTCTCCACCGTCCTCACCTCTGTATGTGATCAGGATGTCCTCCATCAGATCAATAAACTTTCTTCGCTGATTCGGTGTGCAGATATTGGCTACCATAGATTTGTCAACTATGACATCCGCAACGATTCTGGGGTTGATATTCTTTCGCTCGCCATCTGCCCGGGACAGGATTTCCTTGTCCATCTCCTTCAGAAATTCTCGGGTCACCGGCACGGAGAGTGGCTTTTCCATTTTCATATCTTTGCGGATCTGCTGGATAATTGCCCGGAATTCCTCCAGCATTTTTCCATTTCCTACGGTATTCGGATCGACGATCTGGGAAGCAATTTTCTGGGAATCCTTTTTCATTTCTCTTTTAATTTTCTGGGACGGTGTCATAACCTCCAGGAACAGGCTCTCACCATGGGCCAGTATGTTATCAAAGGACAGCGCACCAACCGTCTGCTCCGGCTCCAGAGCATAGGCCATAGTATGGGTCAGCTGACAGAATCTCGGATTCTCCAGCAGCCGGTTCAACATTTCAACGTGGACATCCTCATATAGAATTGCTTTCGCTGCGCCCTCTGTCAGTTTGAATTCTTCCATCGGATGGTTCATGGGATCCGGCATATCTGTCAGACCCAACAGAAAATCTGTGGACACTCCGAAATACTGGGCCGTATCAATGACCAGCTGAGAAGATACCTTCTCTGTTTCTCCCTTCAGAATACGGCCAATGGTAGAACGATTGATTCCAAAGACTTTTGCCAATTCTGTTTCCTTGGTGCCTTTTCTTGCTCTCAAATGCTCCAGCCGCGCACCAAAACTTGCTCCAACTGCCATGCTATATATCCTCCTCTTTTTTATTTCTATTATAGCAAACATACGTTCTTTTATAAAGAGAAATTTTTGTTCACGGGGCTAACTGTCGTGTTATCTCGACTCTTTCGTTCTCTCGGACCGGATTTTATCAAAAATTTAGTCCAACAGAACGGACTGTTGCATTTTTGCAACACCGCTGCGCCTTTGTGGCAAGCTTGCTCAGTTTTTCAGCAAATTTAGCCTTTTCTGCGAAAACCGGAATAATAACTATTGAAGGGCAGGAAGGGAGGCCGGTAGATAAGCCCTCAAGAACAGAGGAAGGAGGAACGCAATATGGAAGAAAACGAGATAGAAAAAGCAGAACCCAACCGGAACAGATCCCGGCAGGTGAAGTTCTGGGTCAGCGAAGAAGAGTACGAACTTCTGCAGAAAAAGCGAGAGGCCGCCGGTGGTGTCAATCAAGGTGCATACATCCGGAAAATGGTTTTGGATGGATATATCGTCAATCTGGATATCCCGGAGCTGAAGGAGATCATCCGGCTGCTCAGCATCACATCCAACAATGTAAATCAGATGGCCCGACAGTTAAACAGAAACAACACTATCTATCCCCAAGAGCTAACAGAAGTAGAAGCTCAGTTGGAGCAGATTTATAAGCTGCTGCGGAAGGTCATGAGGGGTATCAGCAAAATCAAGTGATCCGAAAAATAAAAGCTACAGAGAAAGAAGGTGAAAGAATGGCACAGTTTTTGAAGAGTGACAGCCATCTCCCGCCCTATATGGCATATCCCAGATTCCTGCTGGATGTGGACATCAGCGAAACCGCAAAGTTGGTGTACATGCTCCTACTGGACCGGGCACGGTTGTCTATGAAGAATCAGCCTTGGCAGGATGAGATTGGCCGGATCTTTGTTCTTTATACGATCCCGGCGCTGGCAAAGGACATCGGCAAAGGCGAGACCACTGTCAAGAAAGCCCTGAACCAGCTGATCCGGCAGGATCTGATCATGAAGCAGTCCCAGGGAGCGGGGCGGCCCAACAAGATCTACATCAAGATACCGTCAGAAAACTGCCTTACAAGACAGACAGAAAACAGCCCCACCGGACAGACCGAAAAGAGCCTTACCGGTAGGGCATTTTTTGGTCCCAAGTCAGGCAGAAAGGTGCCCGCTAATAATAACAAGAGAAATAAATATGTAAGAAACTATGATTACAAGGAAGGTGAGAGTTTATGATACCCATCTGTACTGAGACAGAAGAGATCATTCACCCGGCAGAACTCCGGGCAGACGAGTATGTAGGGAATAATGGTCTGATCTACTGCAGCAAATGCCATACACCCCGACAGAAGCGGATTGAGGTTGCCGGAAAAGTGATAGAACCCCGCTGCATGTGTGCCTGCCAGACAGAGGATTATGTCCAGCGTGAGCAGGAACGTAAACATCGGGAGTTCCTGGACATTGTTGCAAAGAACCGCAGCATTGGTCTCCCGGATCCGGGCCTGCGGAAACACACCTTTGAGAACGATCTGGGGTACAACCCCAAACAGATCCGCATGGCAAAGCGGTATGTTCAGCACTGGGAGGAAATGCAAAAGAATTCCACCGGATTGCTCCTGTGGGGTGATGTGGGCACCGGCAAGAGCTTCATCGCGGGCTGTATCGCAAATGCCCTTCTGGATAAGGGTGTGCCGGTGATCATGACTAATTTTGCCCGGCTCTTAAACAAGCTGACCGATATGTATGCCGGTGACCGGAACGCTTACATAGACAGTTTCAAGCGCTATCCGCTGATGATCATCGATGATCTGGGTGTGGAGCGAAATTCCGAATTTGCCCGGGAGCAGGTCTTCAGCGTCATCGACAGCCGCTATCGCAGTGAACTTCCTATGATCGTCACAACCAATCTGACACTGGAAGAATTGCAGCACCCGGAGGATCTGTCCCGTTCCAGAATTTATGACCGGGTTCTGGAACGGTGCTTGCCCATCCGGGTCAATGACCAGAATATCCGGGAACTGAATCAAGTAGCAACCTTTGCCCAAGCCAAGCAGCTTTTGCGGAGCTCTTAAAACAAGGGTAGTGAAAACCGTACATTTATAAGCAGAATCGCGATGCCGTTGCTTGAAAATAAGATGGTAGAAACCGAGCAGCCACTGCGCGGAAGAATAACGGAATGCGCGAAAACCATCTTATTTATCCGAAACCGGGAAATTGACCATCCGGTTTACGGACAAGACATCGCATAAGAAAAACTGGAGCGATTTTCGCCACCTAGAAACATACACACAACTGCGAAATCAATTCGCACAGAAAAGAACTGAATTTATGGAGGTAATAAAAATGAAAAAGAATATGAATCCCGTGGCTCTGGAGATCAAGGCCATGATCCTGAAATCCGGCTATACCCAGAGCGAAATTGTAGACATGATGTCCGCTGATTTTGGATGGAGCGGCAGCCCTTCCAACTTCTCCCGGAAACTGAACGAGGGCACCCTGCGGTATGATCAGGCCCTGGAGCTGGCGAAGGCACTGGGCTATGAGATCCGATGGGAGAAAGTACGAGGTGCCAATGACTGAGAGAAATGCGCAGGCCGCGCAGCTGCCTATCGAAAAGCTGCGGCCCTTTGTGGGACATCCTTTCCAGGTGAAGGATGATACGGAAATGGAGCAGCTGGTACACAGCATTCTCACGCAGGGATTGCTGACTCCTATCTCTGTCCGCCCCATCGAAAATAATGAATATGAAGTGATCTCCGGTCATCGGAGATTGCACGCATGTAAGAAGGCAGGAATCAAAACGGTTCCTGCCTTAATTTATGCCCTGGACCGAGATGAGGCTACCATTGCCATGGTGGACAGCAATCTGCACCGAGAAAAAATCCTGCCCAGTGAGAAAGCGTTTGCCTACAAGATGAAGCGGGATGCACTAAGCCATCAGGGTAAAACTTCTCCCCAAGTTGGGGAGAAGTTGCTGACAGTAGAAAAAGTCGGTTTAGATAGCGGCGATAGCAAGAACCAGGTCCTGCGCTACATCCGGCTGACAGAACTGATCCCCGAAATCCTGCGGATGGTGGATGACGGCAGAATCGCCCTGACTCCCGCAGTGGAGCTTTCCTATCTGACCAAACTGGAGCAGCGGGATCTGCTAGAGACCATGGAGAGTGAGGACTGCACCCCCTCCCTCTCTCAAGCCATTCAGATGAAACGGCTCAGTCAGTCCGGAGAACTGGACATTGATCGGATTTTCGATATCCTCCGGGAACCCAAGGCCAACCAGATTGACAAAATCAGTTTCCGCACGACGGATATCCGCAAGTATTTCCCCAAGAGCTACAGCGCGGCACGGATCCAAGAGCATATCATCAAATTGCTAGAAGCCGACTACCGTAAGCGGTAGCGGGATAATTCCCGCTGAGCGGCACAATTGTGGGAGGGCAGTAAAAAGAGGAAAATAAAAGCAGAAT
>JAZQXK010000157.1:0-1981 GCA_045632785.1 Faecousia sp. | reverse complement strand
CACGCGCCTGCGGGCGCAGCCTTGTGAAAGGGAGCTGTCACGCGAACAGCGTGACTGAGGGATTGTGCAGCAGGAATTTCCGCTCTAGTTAGCATTTTGGCGAAATCGAACTGCCCTAGGCAATCCCTCCGGCTCGCCTTCGGCGACCCACCTCCCTTTACACAAGGGAGGCTTTGGTGCCCAGCAAACTCACAGATAAACCAAAATTTACAGCGCCTTATCTCCCTAGAACAAAATGCAGATCATGCCGTTTGCGCCCTCGTTGACCGTTTTTCCCAGAGAGGAACGGAATTTCATCCTTACCTCGTCGGTCAGGCGGTTGAGCTTGCCCTCCATGCTGTCTTCCACCATTTGGCTCAGAGATTTTCCAAAGATGTTGCTCTCCCACAGGGCAGTCCCATCTTCCCCGAATGCCCCGGTCAGTCCGTCCACCAGCTCCTGGGCCTGCTGCTCCGAGCCTACCATGGGGCTGACCTCTGCTTCCAGATCCACCCGCATCATATGGATGGTAGGGGCTGCAGCACGGAGGCGCACCCCATGGACGCCGCCCTTTTTCATCAGCTCCGGCCGCTCCAGCCTCATGTCCTCCCGACGGGGGCGGACGATGCCGTAGCCTGTGGCCTGGGTCTGCTCCAAAGCATCCGCAAACTGGTCGTAGTTCTCCTTTGCCGCTGCCATCTCCATCAGGAATTGCATCAGATCCCCTTCCCCGGAGATGGGAAGCCCGGTTTTTTCACTAAGGATTTCAAAATACAGCTCCTGGGGCAGCCGGATCTCCCAGGATACCGTGCCCTTCCCCAAGTCCACCTGCCGTACTCTGGCCTCGCTGACCGGCTCTAGCCGGGTCATGGGTTCCATGCTTCCCATTGCCTGGGATAGGGTTACGATACCTTGGGCGTTTTCCCGCAAGCCGTCGTATACTGCCTTTTTCACCGGGTGTTCCCACTCCAATGCATCCATCCACCTTGGCAGGTACATTTCCATGGAGGTCATGGGGAAGGCATACAGCAGGTCTGTGAGAATGCCCAGAATATCCTCTGCGCCCATGGTCTGGCTGTCCAGGGGCACGACCTTTACCCCATATTCCCGGCTCAGCTCCTCTGCCAAAGCTTTCGCCTCCGGGCGGTTGGGTTCCGGTGTGTTGAGAATGACCACAAAGGGCTTGCCGGTAAGCTTCATATCCTTTACAGACCGCCGCTCCGCTTCCACATAATCCTGCCGGGGAATGTCCGTAACTGTGCCGTCTGTGGTAAGGACGATACCCACGGAGCAATGCTCTGCCATAACCTTTTTGGTACCCAGCTCCGCAGCCTGACTCATGGGGATCTCCTGATCTGCCCAGGGGGTAGTGACCATGCGCTCCTTGCCGTCCTCCATAGCCCCCATAGCCCCGGGAACCATATAGCCCACAGAGTCAATGAGCCGCACCCGCAGACGCACACTTTCCTCCGGGGTCAGCTCCACCGCTTCCTCCGGCACAAATTTCGGCTCTGCTGTCATAATGGTTCTGCCGGAGCCGCTTTGGGGCAGCTCATCTCTGGCTCGCTCTCTGCGGTAGGGATCGGTGATATTGGGGATCACCATGGTTTCCATGATCCGCTTGATGAAGGTGGATTTTCCTGTACGGACCGGCCCCACCACACCGATATAAATATCGCCACCGGTTCTGGCGGCGATTTGGGCATAAACACTTTGTTCCATAGCCTTCCTGCCTCCTTCAAAATCGGCAGGACAAAAGACCTGCCATGGATTACTACAAGGTATGTCCATGAAGCAGGTCTTAGAACCCGGGAATGGATGAAAATGGGGCAGAAATCAAATGGTAAATTCCAATTTAGCGGGCCGTTTTCCATAGAAGGCTGTAGGGCGGGGGCATGCCCCCGCCGGGCAGTATCGAAATTTTTGCACCGATTTTTAAGGCAAAACCCTTCGTTTCCCGTGTTATCGGCAATGCCTATCAAGGAATTGGTGCCCGGCTGGG
>JAZQXK010000156.1:0-2272 GCA_045632785.1 Faecousia sp. | reverse complement strand
AAGATGAGTTCCAATGTGTTTAAGGGTTTCCTGCTGGGTCTGGGTGTCACGGCAGTGATCCAATCCTCTTCCGCAACTACAGTTATGGTGGTCGGCTTCGTTAACTCCGGTATTATGACCCTGAAGCAGGCCGTGGGTGTTATCATGGGTTCCAACATTGGTACCACCGTCACCGCCTGGATCCTGTCCCTGTCCGGCTTGGAAGGCGATAGTTTCCTTATCAAGTTCTTCAAGCCTTCCACTTTAGCTCCCCTTATCGGCATCTTCGGCATCCTGCTGTACATGGGCAAGTCCGAAAAGAAAAAGGGTATCGGCACCATCATGCTGGGCTTTATGGCTTTGATGACCGGTATGGATCTGATGAGCAGCTCCATGGCTTTCCTGAAAACCGAAGCATGGTTTGCTGACCTTATGATCTCTTTCACCAATCCCATTGTTGGTATCCTCTTTGGTGCAGTGCTGACCGCTGTGATCCAGTCCTCTTCTGCTTCTGTTGGTATTTTGCAGGGTCTGTGCAGCACAGGCGTTGTCACCTATGGCGCAGCACTCCCTATCATCCTGGGTCAGAATATCGGTACCTGTATCACCGCAATCATGGGTTCCATCGGTGCAAACCGCAATGCCCGCCGTACTGCTATGGTCCACCTTCTGTTTAATGTGGTTGGTGCAGTCATGTTCGCAGTAATCTTCTACGGCTTGGGTATGTTTATCGAATGGAAGTTCCTGGGTGACTCCGTACAGGCCTGGGATATCTCTGTGATCCACACTGGCTTTAACCTGATTGCTACTGCTGTGCTGATGCCCATGAACGGTCTGCTTGTGAAGCTGGCATATCTGCTGGTTCCCGAAGTCAAAGAGCCCGAAAAGACCGAGTTGTTGGACGCTCGTCTGCTGGCTACTCCCGCTGTCGCTGTACAGCGCGCCCATGAGATTGCAGGCGAGATGGCTGCGGATGCAGCTAAGGCTATGCACCTGGCTATGGGTCTTACCAAGAAGTTTGAATCCGGCATTATGGAGCAGGTCATCGAATTGGAAGACAAGACTGACCGTTATGAGGATGCTCTGAACACCTACCTGGTGAAGCTGTCTGGTATGAATCTGTCTGTCAATGATAACCGTATCCTGAACACCCTGCTATACACCGTATCTGATATCGAGCGTATGGCAGACCACGCCATGGCAGTTGCAAAGGCTGCTTTGGAGATCGAGGAAAAGAAGATCGAATTCTCCAAGCAGGCAAAGGGCGAGCTGGCTGTTCTGGAGCAGGCTGTGCTGGATATTGTAGATCGCACCGTTGCCGCTTACGGTAACTTCGATTTGGAACAGGCTGTTAGAATTGAACCCCAGGAGCAGGTTGTTGATGCACTGGTCCGTGAGGTCAAGTCCCGCCATGTGCGTCGTCTGAGAGACGGCTTGTGTACCGTTGAATACGGCTTCGTTCTGGAAGATCTGCTGACTGCTTGCGAGCGTACCGCAGACCACTGCTCTAATGTGGCTGTGGAAATGCTGCAGGTTTCCGAAGGTAAATTGGAAGCACACGAATACTTAAACGCCCTGAAGGCTGGCGAACTCCACGAGTCTGCCGCCTTCGCAGAGCAGTTTGCTCAGTACAAGGCACAGTACGCATTCCCCGAAGAAAACTAAAAAGGAATCCGCCGGTACACACCGGCGGATCTTTGCACTTACAGCAGTTGTTCATCTTTTGTTGCCTTAAATTATGAACAACTTGCTTAAAAGCCGATCGCAATGTATAATGGCAAGTACGAAAATCGAGAGGAGAACACAAGCATGTCAATTATAACCGTTCTTTTTGATCTGGATGGCACATTACTGCCTATGGATCAGGATATGTTCGTAAAAGACTATTTCGGCAGAATTGCCGCAAAAGTAGCTCCGGCGGGATATGATCCCAAGCAACTGATAGATACCATCTGGTGTGGCACAGCTGCTATGGTCAAGAATGATGGCAGCAAAACCAATGAGGAAGCCTTTTGGGATTATGCTGTTTCCGTCTATGGGGATAAGATTCTCCGGGACAAATACCTTTTTGATGAATTTTACGAAACGGAATTTGATAAGATCAAGGCTGTCTGCGGTTATCATCCTGCGGCAGCTGAGATCGTGCATAGTTTGAAAGAAAAGGGTTTTCGTGTGGCACTGGCTACCAATCCCATTTTCCCTGCAAGAGCAACACAATGGCGCATCCAGTGGGCAGGTTTACAGCCGGAAGATTTTGAACTGTATACTGCCTATGAAAATTCCAGCTACAGCA
>JAZQXK010000155.1:0-8561 GCA_045632785.1 Faecousia sp. | reverse complement strand
TGCGATCATGGGCACAGGCGCAGCTGCGGACACAACCCTTGCTGCAAAGGAGCGGGGGCTCAGCGACGGAAAGGCGTATGCTCTTGGCGTTGCCGCCGGTGTGGGCGAGATCCTCATGGAAAAGATCGGCCTGGATGCGCTGTTTGATGCAAGGCTGCTGAAAAGGAGCAAGCTGGGGTATATCCTGAAAAATGCGCTCTCCGAAGGGACGGAGGAAGTGGGCTCCAATGTTATCAACTTCGCTGCGGATATTTTGATCTCCGGAGACGAGAGTCAATGGAGAAAAAGCATTGAATACTATATGCAGGAGTTCGGTCTTACGGAAGCGGAAGCCTTTGGCAGAGCGTTTGGTGACCAAGCCGCTTCTATGGGAAAAGATGCGCTTGGCGGTTTTCTTTCCGGCGGTGTAATGGGTAGCGGAGGTGCCGCAGTTCAGAAAGTCAACGAAAGCAGCCGAGTCAGAGAGATCTCTCAAGCACTTAACAAAGGGCAGATCAGCCCGGAGTTTATCCGGCAGACCATAGAGACAGGGCTAGCCTTTGATCCCAAGGGAAGAAGCTACAAGCTGGCTGAGGCTATGCAGAAGAAGGTAGATGCCGGGCAGGAGATCACGGCCCGGGAGCTGGGGCAGCTCTGGCAGGCCAACGAAGCGGCCATCGAGGAAGGCCTTACATATGACCCCAAGAGCGAGATCTACAAGAAATCTACGGAGCTATCTCAAAGAGAGCCTGGGCGGCTATTTGAAGCACTGGACAGGAACGGGGAAACTGAAACCGTCTACAACACCGCTATTGAGAAAGCGGCCCAGAATCTTGGGGAGGAATACCGAAACAGCTTTATTCGAAACTATGACGGACAGACCGATGTGGAAACCTACGAGAAGGCATACCGTGCGTTTGCTTTGGAGGGGCAAATCGCCGCACAACAGGGGAAGGATACATATCGGGATGCTGTAAAACGGTATGATGCCTTTGCCGATGTTCTCGGTGAATCCGCAAGGACAGAAGCATACGCCATTGGCAAGACAACAGCACAGGCAGAGATGAAAACAAAAATCTCTCAGGGAGCGGGGGCCGTTGCAAAAACAGGCACTGTTCACTTTGATGGCGACCGGAGCAAGTTGACCCAAACGCAGAAGGTCAACCTTTCTTCCATGGAGGTCATATCCAGAGCATTGGGGGTGGACATCCATGTATTTGAATCTCAGACGGACGAAAGCGGACGGCGGCTTGGAAGGAACGGCTGGTATGATGTGGCAGACGGAAGTATTCACATTGACCTTCATGCAGGAACGCAGGGGAAGGACACCATGCTCTTTACCACTGCCCATGAGCTGACCCACTACATCCGGGCAGGCTCTGAGGATTCGTTCCAGAGACTAGCACTGTTTTTGGAGCAGGAATATGGAAAAACGGGGGCAAGCACGGAAGAATTGGTGCAGGAGAGGATCCAAAGGGCGAAGCGGCAGGGAAGAAACCTCTCTTACGAGGAAGCCTATGAGGAAATGGTGGCTGACTCCATGGAAACCATGCTTGCTGACGGAAAGATCATTGAAAAGCTGCAAAAGCTGAAAGGTCAGAACAAGAGCCTTTGGCAGAGGATCAAAGACTTTGTGGGCAAGCTGGCAAAGAGGATCCGTAAGGCCTATGAGGGACTGCGCCCGGATTCCAAAGAGGGAAAGCTGGTTCAGGAGATGGCAAAGACAGCAGAGAGCTTGGAGAAGCTTTTCTATGAAGGGCTGAAGCAGGCAATGGATGGCCATGAAGGAACGCAAAAAAATACCACCCCGGAGGGTGGCGTAAAAATGCAGCTTAGAACTGTGAATGGTACGGAGGTAGTTTGGATTGAGGAGAATATTCTAAAACAGAACAAGGGGCTTCCTGAGGATGATTTTATAGCAATGTATATTGCGGAACACATTGGAGAGGTGTACACAATTCTGGAAAGCGGGCAGAAGGTTTACATTGGGAAAGATTTACCTGGGGAGTTTACGCAATCCAAATATACAAAGATGTATCTAAGAAAAAATCCAGGCGTGGTGAGGGCTAAGAAGCGTTCTGTACCAGGATTGGGAGAAATGATCGAGATTGCCACAAATCGCCGATGGGAAAAAACCAAACACTCCCATAACAAAGATGCTAAATACGGAATGTACCGCTATGATTCTCGGTTTGGCTTCCCGGTTAAAAACAGCTCTGGTAAAATTGTAGGTGCCCATGTTTACAATGTGGAGATACTCATTCGTAATGCATCTGATGGAAAGAAGTATCTCTACGATATTGTCAACATAAACAAAGACACCACCGTATCTGACTGGCTGTCTCAAAGGATAGCCAGGGGGGCGAGTTACCTCGCCACACAGAAGGGTGATGTCTATGGGAAGAGAGTACCACAAGACAAACAGAAAGTCAAGAAGAAAAAACCGTCTGAGCGATATTACCCGGAGACGGAGGAAGACAGGGACGAAAGCTGGGAGGATGCCTATGCCTTGACTGCGGAGGAAGCGGAGGCCGCTGACAAGATGCAGAGCCTTCTGGAATCCGGGGAATATGACCCGACCGGGTTTGAGCGGCGGATGCAGGCGGTCAGAGAGGCCACAAAGGCAGCTCTTGCGGTTGGAACTGAAATCACAGGAGAATGGAAGGTAGTGGTAGAGCGAGCTGTTCGTGGGGTTATCAGAACCACCAATGAGCTGTTGGAGTATCAATATCAGCAGGGCAAGCGGAGCACCGGCCGCACCTATGAGCAGGCCGTGCGGAAGGTCGCAAGGGAGTTCAAGAAAGAGATCGGCACGAAGCTCCCCACAGAAGAGCTGGAAAAGGGCCTGAGCCATGCTGTCGCTGTGCTGGCAAGCACCGGGGACACGAACAAAGCCTGGGTTGCTCTGAAGGGCACAGTGGAAAAGGCTATGCAGCAGGCGACTACGGAGGAAGGCTCTATCTATGGGCAATATGAGGAGGCCAGAAAATACTTCCGGAAAAATACCATCGTAATCACTAAGACGGATGCGGCTAATATTCCGGATTTCTACGACCTGCGAAAGCGGAACACCGGCCGGATGCTGACCAGAACCACGGAGAACCGGGCAGAAGCTACCCTGGACATGGACTGGGAGGAAATCTGCGGGCTTCTTTCAGGGCTGGTTGACCCGGACACCCGGGCGACTTCCGACAAACTGCTGGCTATTGAGGAAGCTCTGAACACTATCTACACCAACAAGGAGGTGCCGCTCTATTCGCCTATGCAAATCCAGGAGGAAGTTCTGGGAAGAACGGCTTCACTTCTGAATGAGCTGGCTACCATGGAGTTCAAGGAAGTAACCATTGAGGACAGGCGGCTGGCGGGGCTGGTAGAGGATGCGCAAAAGGCAGATCAGGAAGCCAAGCGAGCCTTGCGGGCAGGGAGAACAGCAGGTATTTGGGAAACCCGAAAGGCTGTGGCAGCTCTTGAAATGCTGGTAAGGGAAACGGAAAAAGCCGGAGTGTCCGATGAGCGGATGGACGAACTAGTGCAGGAGGCAAAAAAGCAGATCCAGCTTTTGGATATCCGGGCGAAGCTTAGTTCTGCAAACCCAGATGAGGCATATCACAAGGTGATACAGATGGTGGAGCGCACAAGCAAGAAAAGGGAAGCGGAGCTGTATCACGCACAGGAAAAGCTGGAGATGGTGGAGGCAAGCTATGCTAAAAAGCTAGATGACTATGAAGCTCATGTACTGGAGAGGTTAGACAGGAAGGATGCACAGTTGCGGGAGTACAAAGCTAAGCAAAAAGCGTCCCAGGAGGATGCTCGAGAGAAACGCAGGATCACAGAAGCGCGGCAGGAAGTCCTAAAGGCAGGCAATGCGCTAAAGTCCTACCTGTATACTGATTCCAAGGAACGCCATGTCCCGGCGTGGCTACAAAAACCTGTTGTCGATATTCTCAATGTAGCCGGGATGGACTATGTCGGCGCACAAGAGGAAATCGAACGGCTGAAGCAAAAGATGATCGGTGAGAAAGACCCAGACAAGATTAGGCGGATCGTGAAGCAAATCGAACACCTTGAAGAAATGGGCGACAGAATGGATACCCGGTTGGCAGAACTGAAAGCTGCTTATGACAAAATGGCAGTATCAGATGACCCCTCCATTGTACAGGGATATAAAGATGAGGTATCCCAGTATATACAGACGGTCATTCATACTGTGGGGAAAACCCCGGTCAGAGACATGAGTTTTGAGCAGTTGGAGCTGGTGCGAGATGTTCTTAAGATGACATTAAAGACCATCCGGGATGCCAATAAAACCTTCAAAACCATGCGGGGAATGCGTATCACAGAAATCAAGAGCCGGGTAGAGACTGAACTGCGGCGGCAAGGAACGAGACCGGAATATCAAGGAAGAATTGCTGCCGGGACGGAAACATACCGATGGAATATCTTGAAGCCCATATACGCATTCCGCAAGCTGGGGTCGGAAACCATGATGAAGCTCTATGCTGCCATGAAGGAAGGAGAGGGCATTGCCGCAAGGGATGTAACTGAAGCCAGAGACTTCCGATTGGAAATCCAGAAGAAGTATGGCTATGATTCCTGGAATCACAAGGCGCAGCACACTTTTACCTCTACGGACGGTAAGAAATTCTACCTGACACTGGAAGAAATCTTATCTGTATACGCCATGAGCAAGCGAGAACAGGCACTTGGGCATTTGCTCCGGGATGGCTTTGTTTTCAACAAGGCTGTGGAGCGGGCGGTACCCGGCAAGAAGGGGAAAAAGCAGAAAACGGATGTAACTGCCTATGGACTGGATATGGAGCTTATCACAGAGATCGCAGCTGTACTTAGCGAAAAACAGAAAGCCTATGCGGACGAGATGCAGGACTATCTTTCTTCCGTTATGGGAGAAAAGGGTAATGAGGTAAGTCTCGCCATGTACGATGTGAAGCTGTTTAAGGAGAAAAACTATTTCCCTATCCAGACAGCAAGGGAATATATGGCGAAGCAAGCCGGGACACAGCAGGAACCCGGGAAAATCAAAGACAGCGGATTCACAAAGTCCACGGTGGAAAAGGCGGGCAGCCCCATTGTACTGTCACCGTTTATGAATGTTTGGAGCGGTCATGTGACGGAAATGAGCCAGTATCACGCCCTTGTGCTTCCTATGGAGGATTTCTACCGGGTGTATGGCTATGTGACCCACAAGCAGGAATTTGACAGCATGGACAGCCATGGAGATACCGTTCACGAAGTCCGGGGAGCGGATTCTGTACAGGCTATGATCACCAGAGTACATGGTTCTGCCGCATTGGACTACATCAACCAGCTTTTGCAGGATATTAACGGCGGCATTGTTACGGATCATCGGGCAAGCTTTATGGACAGGATGATTGCGAAAACCAAGAAAGCCAGCGTGCTAAGCAAGATTTCCGTATGGATCCAGCAGTGCGGGTCACTCCCCAGAGCGTGGGCGCATATTCATCCCAAGTATTTTATTGGCCCGAAGATCAAGGCGAAGGAGCAGGGCAAGTTGTGGGCTGAGGTTAAGAAATATGCCCCTGTAGCAATCATCAAGGAGATGGGCTACTTTGATACCGGCGTTGGAATGTCCATGCAGGAGTATATTCTAAGCAATGAATATGAAGGTATCGGTGCTAAAGCAAAGGCGGTTGTGACAGACAGCCAATACCGGGATGAAATGCTGGGCAAGATGGCTGGATTGATGGACGAGGCTACATGGTGCAGCATTTGGCAAGCAGTAAAGCGTGAACTTGCGGCAACACACCCTGAGCTGGAACAGGGGAGCGAGATTTTTTTGAAGGCTGCGGGAAAGCGGTTTGATGAAATTGTTTCTCTGACACAGGTGTATGATTCCGTCTTTTCCAGAGATGCGTTCAGTCGTTCCAAGGAAGGCACGGCAAAAATGCTCATGGCGTATATGCCGGAGCCTGTTACCATCGTAAACATGATCGACGATGCTCTGCGGGAAGGCAAGAAGGGAACAAAGGAAGGACGGAAATACTGCCGGAGAGCCATTGCATCTGTTGCTGCTTCGATCACCGTAACGAGCATGTTACAAGCACTGGCTGCTGCCATGAAAGATGAAGATGAAGACGAGAGCTATCTGGAAAAGTACATCGAGGCACTGGTGGGAAATCTTCTGGACGGCTTTAACCCGCTGACATACTTCCCCTTCATTAGGGATATATACTCTGTTGTCAATGGTTATGATGTGGAGCGTACGGACATGAGCCTCTTTGAAGATATTGTTCAGGCAATCAGGAAGCTAAGCGATGAAGATCTTTCGGGATATCGAAAGGGGGCAGAGGTCGTTGGTGCTGTCTGCAATTTGTTCGGCATTCCGCTAAAGAACATTGAGCAGGATATGAGAGGCATCTGGAATACCGGGAAGCTGTTTTTAGACAAAGAGAGCAAAGCGAAAACCACTGGTGATGGCATTCTGCAAGCTATGCGGGAAGGCTTACCTCCGGTGGCAGATTGGTTCGTACCAAATGTTTATTCTGAAAGCGGTATTCAAAAAGCTTATACGCAGAAAACCTTTGTGGGTCGCATTAGCTGGGAGAAAGCTGCGGAGGCACTGAATGCGCTTCGGGCAAGTAAGGGCGAAGAACCGTACACCGAAAATCAGTTATACTGGCTTCGGAAAAAATGGGATGCCGGATATAAGGGGTATAAGAATACGGACGAGCTGGATCTTGCGGTTCTCTCCGGCAACCAAGATCTGATTGCCGCCTGCGTGAAGGAACTGGAAGACCATTCCGACAAAAAGCCAACGGAGCCTATCAAGGCGGCGATCCTTCGTATCTACAGAGATTCCCTTCTTTCCAAGGAGGAGCGGAACGAGGTATACGGAGGGCAGACCATTGACCGGGCAAAGGCTGAGCAGCTCTTGCGGGAATTGACCGAGATGGAGGAATACGAGATTTTCACCGCCCTGGAAAAGAAAGAGTACGCAGCAGCCCATGACGGCGAGGAAGGCTTCTCCGTATACACGAAAGTCTATGAAGCCATGCTTGCCGGGGAGGATGTAGCCCCCCTTTACGAACAATTGGAGGGGGAGGGCTTCCACGAAGATCAAATCACAAGCGGCTCGCGAACTCTGGTTCGGACGGCTTACCAGGAAGGGGAGCTGAGCCGGGAGGAGACGGAGCGGATCCTGGGAGAGTATTACGGAATAACCAAAGAGAAAGATCTCTACGAATGGTTCGGTAAAGCTGACTATGAATCCCAGGGCTATGGCGATAATTACAGCGCATACAAGGATGTGTATGCCGCGGTAGGCCAGGGCAAGGACATTTCCCAGGCAGTGAAGGAACTGGTGAGCCACGGATTTGAGGAAGGACAGGTATATGAGCAGGCCGTAGACGAGGTACACCGGCTCTACAAGGAGGGCGAGATCTCTGAAGCCGATGCGGTGCGGCTCCTGGGCACTTACGGCAGGACTACGGCAGAGCTCTCAAAGGCCAGCGAGGAAGCCTACAAGAAGCAGTATGGCTATGTGCCAGAGGCCGGGGAGCAGCGAAGACTTACGGAGCATGAGGTCTTCTGGAAAGCGGAGGAATGGAAGTGGAAGAAGGCCAACCCGGACAGCGCGGAGGCCTATAGCAAATATGCCGAGTTCTACCAGGCGGTTGAAAGTGGCAGGGAACTGAAAAAGACCATCCAGTATTACATGAGCCACGGCATGACGGCAGAGCAACTTGCCGGGGAGATTACCAGGCGGTACAAAGAGCAATACCTACAACTTCGAAAAGAAAAGAAGTTTGCTCAGGCCGCAAACCTTGCTGCCCGATTGCTGACAGCCTGGGAGCGGTTGGGCTACAACCGGTCTGAAATGCTGCGGAAAATCCAGAAATGGGAATAGCACGGAATAGGTAATAAAAAACGCCCTATGGGGTGTAGCGGGAAGCCCCTCTCTTTTGCTATGGTTTAGCAAAAAGGGAGGGGTTTTTCTATGGGAAATATAAAGGCCGCATGGCTGAGCCCAGATATATCTGCGGGCAGGCTCCGATTCTATGCCGGTGACCGCTTTGCGATCCGGCTGGAGCTGGAGCTGCGGGATCAGGACGAAAGCCCGGTGGAGCTTACACCGGAGGATGCAGTAAAAATTATTATCTACGATATGCCAACGGTAATCTGGGAGAAAAGCTATACAGAGCTGACGGAGAATGCTGTGGAGCTGGTGGTGGATGATGATTTGGGGAAATTACTCCATCCGGGAGAGTATGAAATGCGGGTCGTGGTGGAGCATGGGGGAACTGTAACGACCATAGCTGCAACGACTGTGGAGGTGTGGAGATAATGGAACAGGTAATCAAGGCACAAGTGAGGGGCTATATTGGGCGCGGCGTCCGCGAAGCGTACATTGACGAAGCCGGGCACTTGATCTTTGTTATGAGTGACAAAACCGAGTTGGATCTGGGAGAGGTAATTGGCCCTGAAGGTGCTCCCGGCGTCGGAATTGCCGGAGCATACATTGATCAGGATGGACACCTGAAGCTGAAAATGTCTGACGGGCAGGAAATAGATGCGGGATCAGTCGCGGCTCCGGTAGACAACAC